>CAMYAU010000078.1 GCA_947253735.1 uncultured Varibaculum sp.
CGAAATTCAAGAGGCCGTAGGCAAGAAGTACGGCAAGGGCGATCGTCCGTTTGACCTGGTAATGCACGGTGGCTCCGGCTCTACCGCCGAAGAAATCGCCACTGCGGTAAAGAACGGTGTTATCAAGATGAACGTAGACACCGACACTCAGTACGCCTTCACCCGTCCGATCGCTGATTGGATGTACAAGAACTACGAAGGTGTTTTGAAGGTTGACGGCGAGGTTGGCATCAAGAAGCAGTATGACCCGCGTTCTTGGGGTAAAGCTGCCGAAGCCGGTATGGCGGCGCGCGTAGTCGAGGCGTGTGAGCGTCTAGGCTCGGTCGGCACCAAGATGAAGTAACTCGGCTTTCTAGCTAGTTACCTAAAGATCTATAAGGGTAGCCCTGGTGGTTTTTCCGCCAGGGCTATCCTTTTTCTTCCCCCATTTGTCCACGAAGCATTACTGCGGAACCTAAAATTTTTGTTTGCGAAGACTCGCGTTAAAAACTAAATCTTCCTCCTGCCTGGAGGACGTGCGAGCAAAGTCGTATCTTCTTTTGTCGCCGGAGGGTGTTTTTGTCTGGGGAGGGTGCTTATGCGCGCGTTTCTTCCCAGTACCTGACGAAATCGCCCTCCGGCGACAAGATTACCCTCCAGAAACTGAATCACCCCCCGGGGGATAAGATCGTCCTCCGGGGACAGGATTGCCCTCCGGGTAGTGTTTAGGGGCCCGAAAAGCGTGTTTTTCCCGGCTTTGGAGGGTGCTTTGGTATAGGGAGGGCGCAAGTGATGAAAATCAGGGGCTATGACGGTTCGGGTATCTCGCGCCTTAGATATGATGGAAAAGACCAAGCAAGGAGATGTGGAAATGGGTGAAGAACGTCAGGTATTTGCGGTAGTAGTAGCCTATAATCGCGCTAAACTGCTTCGCGAATGTCTAGATGCGATTGCCGCGCAGACCAGGCCAGTTCAGCGGGTAGTGGTGATTGATAACGCTTCAACTGATGAGTCTGCACAAATTGCCCAACAGCATCCGGTAGTAGACCGGGTAATCGAACTTTCTGAAAATACTGGGGGCGCGGGCGGATTTTGTGCTGGGATCGCTTATGCCTTGGCCTATAAAGAGCTGGAAAGTCACGATTTTATATGGATCATGGATGATGACACCATTCCTACCCCTGATGCGCTCGCGCAATTACTTCAGGCTGGGAAAAACTACCCCGGATCCCCGGCGCTGTTGGCATCACAGGCTCAATGGATCGACGGTAGCGAGCATCCCATGAATGCTCACCGCGAACGCCCGCTAATATCCTCCTCCCGCAAGCAGGTTGCCCGGCGTCTGGGACTGCGGCAAGTACGTGCGGCCTCCTTCGTGTCGATACTGGTTGAGGTAGCGCAGGTGCGCAAGAGCGGTCTGCCGATTGCTGATTACTTTATTTGGAATGACGATCTGGAATACACCGCCCGACTGCTGAAAAACCGGGTCGGACTGTATGTGCCGACCTCGGTGGTGGTACACAAAACCCGCGCGGCTGCCTCCGCCACTGATGATCCCGGTGACCGTTTCTATTACGAAAGCCGCAATAAAATATGGTTCCTGCTACGCTCGCAGGGACTGTTACCACTGGATCGGGTGCTTTATGGTGGCTCCATGATAGTCCGTTGGTTCAGGATGTGGCTATCCAGCGGAGAAAAGAAAAAAATGCTGCGTCTAGGGGTGAAAGGGGTAACCGATGCGCTGCTATCTGGCCCTCGCCCTAATGAAGAGATCTTTGCTGCCGATCCAGAAACTGCCAAAATAGTTGTGGCCTGTGAAAATGCTACCCAGGTGAGAACGGATAAACAACATGGTTAAAGTGCTTTTTGCCGGGTCATCCGGTGGCCATTTGGCTCAGCTATATACCCTTAAACCTTGGTGGAAACAGCAACAAACCCTGTGGGTCACTTTCAAAACCCCCGACGCTACCTCGCTCTTGGATGATCAGAAAGTTATTTGGGCAAAACATTCCCCTGATCGCAACCTACGTGACGTGTTCCGTTCTTTGCGTTTAGCCTGTAAGCTTTTACGTTCGGCTCGCCCGGAATTAGTAGTGTCGGCGGGGGCATCTTTGGGGGCAGTTTTTATTGTACTAGCGCGGTTAATGAAGATCCCTACTATCTATATCGAGGTATTTGATCGGATCGAGATTCCCTCTTTATCAGGTAAAATCTGCTATCACGTGGCAGATCGCTTCGCCGTGCAATGGCCTGAACAGTTGAAAATTTATCCGGGTGCGACAGTGATCGGACCGCTACTATGAGTGAAACCGCCAGCATGAGTAAAAGCAATAACCGCAAACTTCAAGCCGACTACCTGTTTATGGTGGGAACTCATCATATGCCTTTTGATCGTTTGATCCAGATGGCAGATCGTTTCGCTCGCGAGAATCCAGACGCTTCCATCCTGGTGCAATACGGAACCTCGCAACCTCCAAAAGAGGCGAACGGGTGCGAAAATCTCAGCCACCAAGAAATGGATGCCCTGGCTAAGAAACTAAAAGGTGTGGTGCTACCAGGCGGGCCTTCCCTAATGATGGAATGGTTGCGGCGCGGTTTCTTGCCAGTGATCGTACCTCGCGACCCGGAGCTAGGGGAGCATATTGACACTCACCAAATCCGGTTCTCCGATTTTATGCGCTGTCGTTCCCTAATCTCCCTCGCCAATGATTATGAACAGGTAAAAGCAGCTTTAGCAGACCCGCAACCCGTATCTGCAGCCCAGCTAGAAAAAATTGATAGCGCCAGTGCAGTCAAGGCCTTCGGAAAACTGGTCTCATCACTGCTGGCAGATTAATTTTAGGGTTAACACGGTAGGATTAAGAAAGCTAGAAACGAGCGTAAGACAAGGGGAGGCCACGTGAATACGGATTTAGTGATTGTGGGATCCGGATTATTCGGTCTGACAATGGCAGAACGAGTCGCCAACGACTTGGGGCGGCGGGTCACCATCGTGGAAAAACGCGATCACATCGGTGGTAACGCCTACTCTTATCGCGACGAAGAAACCGGGATCGAGATCCATAAATATGGGGCACACCTGTTCCACACTTCCAATGAACGCGTGTGGGAATATGTCAACCGCTTTACCTCTTTCACCGACTATGTACACCACGTATATACCAATGTCGGGGGCGAAGTTTTCCCCATGCCCGTCAACCTGGGAACCATCAATCAGTTTTTCCGCTCGGCGTATTCTCCTGACGAGGCCCGCCAGTTAATCGCCTCCCAAGCTAGCGCTATCCGGGGCGAGGACGCGGAGGAAAATTTCCGAACAAAAGGGATTTCCCTGGTAGGTGAGCCCCTATTCAAGGCGTTCTTTGAAGGTTATACCGCGAAACAATGGCAAACTGATCCGCGGGATCTTTCGGCGGCAATCATCTCCCGGCTGCCAGTGCGTTACAACTATGACAACCGCTATTTTTCCGATAAATATGAGGGGCTTCCCCAAGATGGCTACGCTGCTTGGCTGGAGAAGATGGCTGATAACGATCTTATCGACGTTAAATTGTCGACCGACTTTTTTGATTCCTCACAACCCTTCAACCGCGATGCCTGCATCGGACAGGTGCCGGTGGTCTATACCGGTCCGGTAGATCGGTTCTTCGATTACCGATATGGCGAACTGGGATGGCGCACTTTGGACTTCGATTGGGAGACCGTGTCTACCGGGGATTTCCAAGGAACTTCGGTGATGAACTACGGGGATCGGGATGTTCCTTATACGCGGATTATTGAGTTCCGTCATTTCCATCCGGAACGGGATTACCAAAATGAAAAAACTGTGATCGCCCGGGAATATTCGCGCACTGCTGGTAAAGACGATGAACCCTACTACCCGATTAACACCGCACGTGACCGCGAGCAGCTGTTGGAGTATCGCACCTTACGCGATCAGCTGCCTCACACCCTCTTTGGAGGGCGTTTGGGCTCCTACAAGTATTTCGATATGCATATGGCGATAGCTTCGGCGCTTTCTCGCTATGACAACGTGGTTAAACCTTTTTTTACCGGGCAGAAAACAGATGGGAATAATTGGTGAGTAGCACTACAGATTTTGTTAGGCCGGGAGCCTCCCGCGGATTATTCGAGGTTTTTCGGAAACAGTACCTTCTGCAACTACTGGTACATAAAGAGTTGCGGGTACGATACCGGGGTTCGATTTTGGGGATGCTCTGGTCCTATGCCAAGCCTGCCACCCAGTTCCTGGTGTTTTATTTCGCCATCGGTGTGTTCATGGGGATGAATCGGAACATTACCAACTACGTGGTTTATATGTTCGCTGGAGTTGTCGCGGTCAACTATTTTTCAGAGATCTTTGGTAATTGCACACGGTCGTTGGTACAAAACCAGGACTTGGTGAAAAAGATTTATTTGCCGCGGCAACTTTTCCCGGTTTCTTCCGTATGGGTAGCCTTCGTACATTTTGTTCCCCAAGTGGTGATTTTGATTATCGGGAGCATAATTTTCGGCTGGCGACCGGGATTAAAAAATCTGGCGGCAATAGTGTTAGCAGTGGCGATACTCACGATCTTCAGCTTGGGAATAGGTCTGCTTGGGGGCGCTTTCAACGTGCTCTATCGAGATGCCGAGAACTTCGTAGATCTGATTTTAATGGTTGCTACCTGGGCTTCACCGGTCCTCTACAAATGGTCAATGGTTTACCAAGTATTGGGAGACTGGCAGGGAGGCTGGCTGTGGTACGTATATCAGCTGAACCCGCTAACCACGGTGGTGGAACTTTTCCATTACGGTTTTTGGATACCGACCACGGGCGTAGCCGAGGGATTTCCGGAAAATTTTTCTGTAATACTAGTGGCTTCTGCTCTGATTTCAATCCTGTTGCTGCTAATTGGCGATAAAGTTTTCCGCCACTATGACGGGCGTTTTGCCCAGGAGCTGTAGAAATTCATGGCTAATAAAAGTGTGAAAGTTGATCCCGAGTTAGCTCAAGCGGATACCGTGATTACCGTACAAGACGTGGTTAAGGACTTCACTATCCGCAATACCCACACTTTGAAGGACATGCTGGTCTGGTCATTGACCGGTAGACGCGGGCAAATGCGTGACCGTTTCCGAGCTCTTGACCATGTATCTTTCAATATTGCCACTGGTGAAACCGTGGGGTTATTGGGTTTTAACGGGTCCGGGAAATCAACCATGTTGAAGCTTATCTCCGGGGTAATGCAACCTTCTGGAGGAGCCGTGGGGGTACGGGGGAAAGTAGCGGGCCTAATCGAGGTGGGGGCAGGTTTCCACCCCGATTTGACCGGCAGGGAGAACATCTTCTTGAATGGTGCGATTCTAGGGATGACCCGCGAAGAAATCGAAACCCATTTTGATGAAATCGTGAATTTTTCAGAGATTCACCAGTTTTTGGATACAGAAGTAAAGTTCTATTCTTCGGGAATGTTCTTGCGGCTTGCGTTTTCGGTGGCAGTCCATACTGACCCTGATATTTTCTTGATCGACGAGATCCTGGCAGTGGGGGATGAGCCTTTCCAAAAGAAATGCCTCGACCGAATTTCACAGCTATCCGATGCCGGTAAATCACTAGTAATTGTCAGCCATGACCTGGATTTAATGGCGCGTTTTTGCGAGCGTGGGATCGTACTGAAGAAGGGCAAAAAGGTGCTAGACGGCTCCATTGCCGATGCGGTTAAGTTGATGCGTTCCTAGGGTTATCTACCGCAGGCTTCCCGATTTAGCGAGGCTACTTCGGTCCGGGCAGGCTTGTGTGCGGCCGCGATCAAAAATCACGCGAAAGCACTCGCTTACGCTATGATTAGGGGCAGTGAAACTCTTACCTATTTGCTCGCGCCCCCTCGGTGCGGGCAATTTTTTCTATATGCGCTTACCCTTGGGTGGAGCATAGATAAGGAGAAGTTCTTATGCAGCAGGCCTCCTCGGATCTGGCCTTAATTGTGCTGGAGGACGGGTTTATCGCGAAAGGTAAAGCCTGGGGGAAACGCGGACGTGCCCTGGGGGAAGTGGTGTTCGCGACCGGGATGACCGGATATCAGGAAACCTTGACCGATCCGTCATATCACCGCCAGATAGTTATCCAAACCGCTCCCCACATTGGTAACACAGGAGTTAACGAGACAGATCCAGAATCAGGACGAGTCTGGGTGGCTGGATATGTGGTCCGTGATGCCGCTCGGCGTGCCTCCAATTGGCGTGCTACCGGAGACCTGGAAGACCTGTTAAAAGCCCAGGACGTGGTGGGTATTCGCGAGGTAGACACCCGCGCCCTCACTCTGCATTTGCGGGAAGCAGGCGCCATGCGAGGCGGGATTTTTTCCGGAGATGCCCTCCCGGCGGGAGCCGCCTATCTAGACCAGGCAACCCGCGACCTTTTGGTTTCAGTGGTGAGCGACCAGCCGGTGATGGCAGGAGCCGCGCTGGCCGCTGACGTGAGTACCCCCGAAAAATACGTGGTGGAACCGGCCGGCGAATATGAAGGTAAACAGCCCTTAGCGGTAGTAGCCGCCCTAGATCTAGGGATAAAAGCGCGCACCCCCGAGCAGATGGCGCTGCGCGGGATCCAGGTGCATGTGTTCCCCCAGCACTCCAGCTTTGCGGACATCATGTCGGTGAACCCCGATGGGGTGTTCTTCTCTAACGGACCGGGCGACCCGGCCTCGGCAGACCACGAAGTAGCCTTGGCGAGGGCGGTGCTGGATGCAGGGATTCCCTTCTTTGGAATCTGTTTCGGTAACCAAATCTTAGGACGCGCCCTGGGGTATGGCACCTATAAACTCGCCTACGGTCACCGCGGGGTAAATCAGCCGGTGGTAGACCGTGAAAGTGGGAAAGTGCAGATTACAGCCCATAATCACGGTTTCGCCGTGGACGCTCCCGTGGAACATTCCTCGGTGGCGCCTTTCGATGGAGGACGCTACGGGCGGGTAGAAGTATC
>CAMYAU010000079.1 GCA_947253735.1 uncultured Varibaculum sp.
GAAGCAGCTTTCTTGCCCTCCGCTAAAACCTGATCGACGTGATCACGTCGCACCTCGATAGAGGCAAACAAAATCGCAGGGTCAATATTGCCTTGCAGCGCAAAGCGATCTCCCGGGCCATGCTCGATTAATTTTACGGCCTCACCAAGGGGCAGTCGCCAGTCAACTCCAATACATTCGGCGCCTGCGTCGCGCATTAGATCCAACAGGGAAGCGGCCCCTACCCCGAAGTGAATTACCGGTACCCCGTGGGCATGGGCGGAATCAATAACCACGCGGGAATGCTCTGAGCAGTAGGTTTGATAATCCGCGCGTGACAGATCGCCCACCCAAGAATCGAAAACTTGGGCAGTGCGCGCCCCACCGGCAATCTGCGCAGCCAGGAAAGCCGCCGACATATCCGCGCACCAGCGGGCGAGCCGGTTCCAAGCATCCGGATAGGAATGCATAAAAGCCCGCGCCTCCAGGTGATTCTTTGAGCGGGTTTTCCCAATTAGATAGGACGCCAAGGTAAAAGGCGCGGCCGCAAAAGCAATTAGAGGGGTCTCGCCCAGCTCGGCGCAGGCAATCTGGGCGGCCTCGGTAATGCAATCCGGGTCAAAACCCTGATGGCTGGTGAGACGGTCAACGTCCTCAGGAGCTAGGACCGGATCGGCGAAAACCGGGCCTTTACCGGGAACAATCTCTACGTCTAAGCCCGCCAGATATAGCGGAGTGACAATATCGGAAAAGAAAATAGCGGCGTCCACCCCGTAGCGGCGCACCGGCTGCAGGGTGATTTCGGCGGCCAGATCAGGAGTGGTGCAGGCAGTGAGCATATCGTTGTCAGCACGCACGCGGCGATACTCCGGTAGGGAGCGCCCTGCTTGGCGCATAAACCAAACCGGAGTCTTATCAGGGCGCAGCCCGCGAACAGCTTTTAGAAAAGAATTTTGCTCAGACATATTTCCATCATCTCCGGCATTTTTGGCTGGCGCAAGCAAGTGCAGCGAAGAACGGACGACAGGCTACCTCTGGCAGGCAAGAAACCAGCGTAAATATTTTTCTGACATATTTTCCGCATCTGTCTGTTGTCTAATACCGGGATTCTTGGTGACATGTTGGCAGATTATTTTTCTTTGGCAACGCTCTGTAATGGGAGAATAGAAAAAATTGGGGCGCGGATAAGAGAAAAACCGGCGGATGCTTTTCAAAAAATAAAAAAATGGTCTAATGAGGCCGTGGGTCTTTCCTCCTATTCGGTACATCATCTCCGGCACGGGCTTAGCGCCGTGGCGGCAGCTGCTAGTACCACCGAGGGGCTTCCTCAAGATCTACTCCAGCGCCTTCCCGAGGTGTTGGGAGTTATGTCCCTTTCGACCTGCAACCGGGTAGAAATCATTATCGAAACCGCGCCTTCGCTCTCCGATGAGCAACAAGCTGGGGTAGATCGCTATATCCAATCCCGGATCGGCACCGTCTGTGAAATCCGCCGTGACCGCCAGGTATTGGAACATTTATTCCGGGTAGCCTGCGGACTGGACTCCATGGTGGTGGGAGAGCGGGAAATCTCTGGTCAGTTGCGCCGTGCCCTGAAAGTAGCCACCCAGCAACGTGTATCCTCGGCAACTATCACCCGCGCCTGCCAAGGAGCGCTCAGCACTTCCCGTCGGGTTGCGCAGCTAACCGGAATCGCCTCCCAGGGGCGTTCGGTAGTGGCTTGCGCCCTAGAAATGGCGACCGCTCGCATAAATCCTCTGGCAGGTACCCCCACGCTTTTGATCGGCACCGGCTCTTATGCGGGAGCAGCAGTGGCGGCGCTCCGCGCCAAAGGGGTCCAAGATATCGCAGTTTATTCCACTTCTGGGCGAGCTGAGCGTTTCGCCTCTGGGCATGACTTGCAACCGGTTGCCAAAGATCAGCTGGTGGCTGCACTAGAAGCTGCGACTTTGATTGTTACCTGCCGCGGCATGGGCTCGCCGGTACTGACCAAAGAGGAAGTGCAGCGAGCTTTAGCGCTCTCGAGCGGGGAAAAAACCATTCTGGATTTGGCCTTACAAACCGATATCGAGGACGGGATAGCCGATTTAGAGCGGGTGCGGGTAATCGACCTCGAAGAAATTAGCGCCCACGTACCTGAAGCGGGGAAAGCACAGGTAAAACGGGCAGAAGAAATCGTGACCGAGGGCGTAGAGGAAGCTGAAGCGCTGCTCGCGGATCGACAGATGGATTCGGTTGTGGTGGCGCTACGAGACAGCTTCCGCCAGGTGCTGGCCGATGAGGTCGCCCGCCTGCCGAAAGGGGAAAGCATTCCCCGCGAAGAAGTCGAATACGCGCTGCGACACCTGGCGGCGCGCCTGGCACATATCCCCACTATCAACGCCCACCGCGCCGGACGCGAGGGCATGGGGCGTGAATACGTAAACGCCCTCCAGCAAGTGTGGGGATTAGATTTGGATATTCCAGCGGGATCGGGAGATACAGAACCTGTCTGTCCGGTAACCGGTTTGAGCGTTGATGATTTGAAACAGGAAACCCCCGGTAAGGAGGGACAGTGAGTCAGGTTCTTTCCCAATACGATGCGGTGATGCTGGTCAGTTATGGCGGGCCGCGACAAATGGAGGACGTGTTGCCGTTTATGCGCAACGCTACTTCCGGGCGGGGAGTTCCCGACGAACGCCTAAAACAGGTCTCCACCCACTATGGACGCTTTCACGGAATCAGTCCCATAAATGCGCGCAACCTGGAAATACGCCGAGCATTAGAGTTAGAGCTCAGTAGGCGCGGAGAACAAATCGAAGTCGTAATTGGCAACCGCAATTGGCATCCCTTCATTCACGACACCCTCTGCGACCTGGCAATGCGGGGACTTACCCGGGTTCTGTGCATTTTCACCTCAGCTTACGTTTGTTATTCGGGATGCCGCCAGTATCGGGAAGACCTCGCGGCCGCGAAAGCCCAGCTACAAGCTCAGGATCTATCGCTGGAACTGGATAAAGTGCGGGCCTACTACACTACTGCAGGTTTCGTGAGCGCCTATACGAAACGCCTGGTAAAAGCGGTCCACACTATGGAAGAAAATACTGGACGGATTCCTTACGTAGCGTTCGTGACCCATTCGATTCCTCGCGCCATGCAGGAATGTTCCGGACCTGCCGATCACTCCCGCCCCGATTATCACCAACAGCATCAGCAAATATGTGCCGAGGTGGCGGCGCGAGCCAGTAAAGAACTAGGGTGCGAGCTGCCTTGGGATTTGTCCTTTTGCTCCCGCTCAGGGCCGCCCCAAATGCCCTGGCTAGAGCCCGATATTAATGACCGGTTGAAGCAGCTGAAAGCAGAGGGAATAACCGATGTAGCCTGTGTGCCTATCGGGTTTATCTGCGATCATATGGAAGTGGTCTATGATCTGGATACCGAGGCCAAGGAAACCGCTGTTCAGTTGGGACTTAACTATTTGCGAGTGCCTACGGTGGGTACCGACCCCGATTTTATTGGGGCGCTCGCGGATTTGGTGAGGGAGCGCGCCCAGGAAAAATCCGGGGGCGAGGTCACATATACCAAAGATGCCTTAGAACCCCGGTGGCCAGCATGGGCGCCCCCCGGCGATTCCCGGGTGAGCAAAAATGGTGCTGACCTGCCCGTAGAGTTTGAAACTAATCAAAATAAATAGCTAAAAGGAGAAAATAATGGCTCATCCGATGCCCAATGATGTATCCCCTGATCCTCGAGATCACAAGGTGGATCCTGATGAAGTAAATGCGCGCAATAATTTTTCCTTGCACTCGGTTTTCGAGCTGGCCCTGCCGCTACCTGCGGAAAAAGCGGAACGGGACGCCATGGTTAGTGAAGTCGAGGAAAAAATCGCTGAACTGGGGGTGACTGTGCGGGGCTGGTATGACGTTGCTGGTTATCGCGCTGACGCTGACCTCATGTTCTGGTTCTTGGACGAATCCAATGACAAGTTGCAAGATGCCTATCATGCAGTATTGAACTCGCGGCTAGGGGCCCACTTGGTGCCGGTTTGGTCGATTATGAGTGCGCATATGACTGCCGAGTTCAATAAACCGCACCTGCCGGCCTGTTTCGGTGGTTGGGCACCGCGTGCCTATGCGGCGGTTTACCCCTTCGTGCGTTCCCTCGAGTGGTATTACCTGCCGAAGGCTAAGCGCAGCGCCATGCTCGCCGAGCATGGCCGGAACGGCGCTGGCTACCTGGATGTAGCGGTTTCGACTTTGGCTACTTTCGCGCTTAATGATTACGAATGGTCAGTGACCCTAGAGTCCGATGATATTAACCGGGTAATGGGAGTGTTGCGCCAGCAGCGCGATTGTGAAGCTCGCCTGCATGTTCGCCAGGATACGCCCTTCTATACCGGCAAGCGCATGGAGCTAGCCGAGTGGATTGAACGCCAGGCTAGCGAAAAATAGTCAGCCCTGTCTTGCTTAAAAGCTGCGGGCCTCAGGATTGAAGTCCCTGTTCTGCGCTAGTTTGTTGGCGGAGGCTTAAAATATCTACAACACTTAGGCCCTACCGGTGGCATAAGTCACAACAAACGAGTAGTGTTGAATTGGTATGTATGGTTGGCTGCTCGGCTGGATTTTGTAAGGAGTGATTAGCTTGGATTCGTCCTTTTTAGCTAGAGTTCCTCTTTTTGAGGGACTGGATCAGGAAGCGCAGATGCGCCTGTTCTCAATGATGGGGCAAACCACGTTGCGGCGTGGGGAAAACCTTTTTGAAGAGGGCGATGATGGCGACCGTTTGTATATCGTGGCCGAAGGGAAAATAAAGCTTTCCCATCAGTCCGTTGATGGCCGTGAAAATCTATTGGCAGTATTAGGACCTGGGGAGATCCTAGGGGAGCTCACCCTCTTTGATCCCGGGCAGCGTTCCACTACCGCTACAGCGGTTTCTCCTGCCCGCTTGGTATTTTTAAACCACAGTGACCTGATGGTGTTCTTAGAGGATAATCCAGCTTTGGCGAAGCATATGTTAAAGGCGCTGGCAAAGCGTTTGCGGCGTACCAATGAGGCTCTCGCTGACCTGGTGTTCTCGGATGTGCCGGGTCGGGTTGCCAAGGCGCTACTTGATTTGGCAGACCGCTTCGGGATTCGTACCGAGGATGGAATCCATGTTCCCCACGATCTGACTCAAGAAGAATTGGCCCAGCTAGTGGGGGCTTCACGGGAAACGGTGAACAAGTCCCTGGCCGAATTTGTAAACCGCAACTGGATTCGCCTCGAGGGACGAGCAGTTACCTTGATTGATATTGATCGTTTGGCGCGGCGTGCCCGCTAAAATCTGACGATAAAAGGTTTGGGGGCGGCAACCATCAAAGTTGCCGCCCCCAAACCTTTATTTAAAACTTCGAAACTAATAGGGTAAAACCTAAAGCAAAACCCAGCCTCAGCAGCGCCTCATATTAAAGTTGACACCGGCCATAGCCAGAGGCAGCTGCGCATAGTTCGATCAGGCAGTGCTGTTAAGCCCGGTAAAACCCTAGTCTTTCTTAGCGCTGGTAGCTTCTGCGGCCTTAACCTTGCGTTCAATCAGATAATCTTTGCGGCCGGCGCGTCGGGCGCTATGAGCCAGGAAGCCAATACCCAGCAGGGATAGACCGGCAAGCAGCAGCATTCCTGATCCTCCTGACCAAGCAAGGTGGTGCGCAATATTGGCGGGAAGAGCCTGATAAAAGTGTCCTTGCTGGCCGGCGTTATCGAGGGCAGTGAGCAGTGGATTTAATCCGTTAGCAGTGCGTTCCGGAACCATCAAGAAAAATGCTCCCCCGATTGTAACTGCCAATCCGGTAATGAAGGCGCCTAAAGAAGAGAGGCGCGCTACCAGTACCAGCAGGAAGACCGAGATTATCGCCGCCACAACTTCTGCCCATTGCCCAACATTTAAGCTAGAGGCAGGCAATATCCCCTCGCCGCCGCGTGTGCTTAAGCGGGTGGCGACATCTAGCACCAAATACCAGGTGAGAGGTACTAGCACTAAATACAGTAATAGCGACCAGACGTGAGCTGCTGCCCGGGAAGGGACCGTCGGTTTAACCGTGGCGCCCTCAAAAATAGTTTCTTCAAAACTCTTTTGCCGTTCAGCGGTGGTTAACACTTCCTCGGGCTCAGTTTCCTCCACCGAATCCCAGTGAGGAGTGTCCTCGGAGGCTGGTTCTGGAACATCCTCGGAGCTGTTGAGTAAAGAATAGCGGCGATCAGCTGTACTTTCTACTTCACTAACAGGAACAGGATCAGGAAGGGGATCTCCTTCCTCAACCTCGCGATTACGCGCGATAAGCGATTTACGTTCCGGCACCTCCGCGGTATCGCTAACTGGAGTTCCATCGTTTGCATCGGGTTCTTCAACCCCATCTGATCCGATGATTGCCCGGGTTTCGTCCTCGCGGGATGGCTCCTCCTCTACGCTTTCCGCCGCACCCGCAATTGCGGTGTCAGTATGCTCAAGCTGCCCTGCAGTAAGCTGCTCGTCATTGCTCACTGCAGGGCCGGAGCTGAGGCCCTCTCCAGCAATCAAAGAATCATTGCCAGAAGTGGCAGCGGTAGGTTGCTCGCCGGGGATCAAAGTATCTTCGGGAGCCTGTTCCTCTTCGCCTTCTTCTCCCACAAACCAGGTGCGGGTAGTGAAGTCGCTATCCGGCTCGTTCTTACTCATCTGACCTCCAACGAAATCGCGTAGTCTATACAA
>CAMYAU010000080.1 GCA_947253735.1 uncultured Varibaculum sp.
TTCCACACACCAGCCGAAGCTGGCTTACGCCAATTGCCGTAACCGGGAACCTTGCGAACCTCACTCACTTATATTCCACCGCCCCCTCAGCAGTCGAGCGAGCGGCATCAGCGGTCATCGCAGCCGCCTTCTTAGCCCCATCAGCGGCAGCCCCTACGGCAGCGCCAGCAACTATCCCTACCGGGCCAGCCGCAGCCCCGGCAGTAGCACCCGCACTGGCACCACCAGCAGCAGCGCCACCAGCAGCTGCGCCACCACCTGCCGCACCGGCTGCGCCGCTACCAGCTGCACCAGCACTACCAGCATTGCTGGCAGCGCCAGCATTACTGGCACCGCTGGCAGACGAAGAACTACCACCAGCAGATGCGCCATTACCAGGTGCGGTAGAAGAACCACCAGCTCCGCTAGCATCACCGGCACTGCCAGAACGGCCAGACCTGCCGGTATCGCTGGCACCGCTGGCAGAAGATGAACCGGAAGTGCCAAGCATCTTTGACATCATCTTGAACTGGGCGACACTAGCTCCACCAGCCAGGGTGGCACCAAACATTCCCGCAGCCATACCACCTGCCGAAGAATCCGAAGAACCCAGCGCACTAGCAGTGGCAGGCATAACCAGTTTCATAAGAGCTGGCATCGCAAACACGCACCCAAGCAGCAAAGCTAGGGGAGTAAGCGCAAAGGCAGTAACCGAAGTTGCGTCATTAATATCTTTAATCGGAGTGTTACACAGCGTGAGAGCAGCAGACCAAATAAGGGCACCAACCGGCTTAAACAGCATGAACGCCACCGTCCATGCCACGATTTTCTGACACCATTCCCACCCAATCTTAGTGGACGCAAACGAAGCCGCGATCGGCCCCATACCAGCCAAAATAAGTAAGATCCCGCCGCGCAAAGCCAACTGGAACATCAAAATAAGAGAAATTATCAGAACGAAAATAACCAGGACAAACGACATTAACCCAAACGCAAGTGGACCGGCCGCAGGACCAGCCCCAACGGATAAATATCCAACCATCTTTGCCAGTCCGTCAGGCTTTACCGGGCCAGCAATCCACTTAGCTAAAGCATCCGTACCTGCCAAACCAAGCACGCAGGCCGATACCCACCCAGATGACATTAAAACAAACGTGAACAGCCCACGAGCAATATCACGCAAAGGCTCACCGCGCTGAGTTATAACAATTTTAGCGGCTCCGATCATAAGAGAGCACACCATTAACAGTCCTGCTAAAGCAGAAAATGAGCTAAGCGTCTTATTAGTTACTTTTGCACCCATCGCTGAATCAGGAAGGATCGGAGTAAAATTAATCCACATTTTCCCTAGCATCGCTAAAAGCCAAGAAAGCGGCTTTGTTATAAACCCAATAACCCCATCAAACGCAGAACTAGCCAGCTGCCCAAAACCATCAGTTAAGGCATCCGTAACAGCAGACTTCATTATTTCAGTAGGAGAAAGTGAGCTAGCCGCGTCTTTTGCAACACCTAATGCAGTACCAGGTAAATTCTTTGCCCCCTTCACCGTACCTTTCGCAGTTTCCCAAATCTGCTCAGGCGTAGATTTACCCTCATTTTTTGCTTTAATCCCCGCCTTCGCACCTTTCATAGCAGCCTTGACGGCTTCTTTTCCTAGACGGGTAGAGTAAAACCACTCCGCATAATCCTCGGCACTATCATAAAACCACTGCCCAGTTTTCTCGGCTTTATCTTTAACCCAATCCACCGGGCCAGCCGGTTGCGTTGTCACAGGTAAAGCATCCGCCCGAGCTGGTACGGCCAGAAACCCGAAAACTGTTACAAGTAAACAAATAAGAACTATCGCACCCCGCTTCAACCTGGCCATCAGTCATAATCTCCTTCGCGCACAAACGTCCAGGTATCGTCAAGATCTAACTCACCCATTGGAACAAAAGAATCTTTGTCAATTACCATGCGCCAACGCCAATCACCATTAGTGAATTCCATTGGCATTTTTACGTATATGGTTATCCCCATAGGGGTTTCAGATAGTAGCTCGACCAGGCCGTTAACCCTGCCGTAAGAGCTAACGCGATAAGCAAATACTTTGCTACCGCCACGTACAGATAGATTATCGAGATCAGCTTTATCAAAATCGGTAGTAATCTGGCGAGCTTTTGCCAGATTCGGGCCAGAAATAGAAAACTTGACCACATCCGGGCGAGCTGAGCTATCCCATGCCTGCCAAATATCAATTGCTGCTAAAGCCATACCGGCACGGGAACGCTCAAAACAGCGCGGGGCACCTGCCTTAGTAACCAGGCCGGGGCCAATATCTTTGACATATCCAAGATCGGTACCAGAACTTACTGGTTGCCATTTAATCCCGCTACTAGAATCTAGAACTTCTCTATCAGACGCACCCATCTTGCACGGAGAATCCGGGGCAGAACCAATTTCTGCCTGACCAGACTTAGCGTTTGACTCAGACAGAGCTGGCAAATAACTCCACCCAACTACCGCGACTGCAAAAATCAATAACGCCGTCAGCCCAAACGCCCATACCGGCCAGGTTTTACGACCGGAGTCAAGCCTCCTACTTCTTCTACCCACAACGCACCCCCTACATGAGTGCGGAAACTATCTGCGTGGCCACACCAATAATCACACAGGCACCCATAGCAAGACCCAACCGCTTCGTAGCACCAGCAGACCTGTTCTCATCCTGCAATGCCAGCATCGCGCCCGCAATCAAGAACCCAACAACGGCAAGTAAGGTAACAATAGACTTCACCCAGCCGCCCAGCGTCAAGAACTTGTCCCAACCAGGAGGGTTAACTGCTGGAACATCCGGAGCCGCAGCCCCGAGGACGCCAACCACATGAGACACCACGTTAAGGCCGTCAATAATCATTTTCTTTTCCTTTCAATCAAATGTTTGATCTTCAAAACTTTTTTCGGAGCCGCTAAACCCTCTACTGAAGTCACCGAATAACAATCCTCAGAAAATGGCACTAGAAACGCTTCACTAAAAGCACCCGACACCAGCTTGAAAAGCGCCTTCACTTCCCTTGAAACCCTGCCAGGAACATCGCAGGTAGCAACCAAAAATAGCTCACTAACTGCCCCGCCACGCCCAGATGACCACACCTGCGCCGCCTTGGTAGCCCGCTCCAACCCGTAAGCAGATGCCGTACACGCCACCAAACCTGTAACTGGCCAAGCACACGAAGGAAATACACCCGGATCAAGCACTGGCAGACCAAGCCAATAGCCAAGAGAAGAAGAACGCGACCCACCATGAGACGCTAAAACCACCCCTGCCGCGCTCACCGGCTCAAAACGTGATGGTCCCACCTGCGCAGAGTTCACCGGATCAGGCAGCAAAAACCGACCCGGTTCCTCCTGAACACTCTCAGAAAGTACCGGGCTAGGCAATGGTGGTTCTACCGCAAAAGCAATCTCCGGCGGAAGCCCTGAAAACCCTTCTTCCACGCCTATATAAAGACCGCCCGGCACCCAACCTATATAAAACCAGGAGCACCCATACTTAAAGAAAGGAAAACTTATGGAAAGCGAACACCAGCACCCGGCAGATATTCAAATCCAACCAGCAGGCCACTACACAACTAGCCTGCGCGGCATAACAAAAACCCACGCGACCCTCAAAGAAGCTATCACTGAAATACAAGCCAAAGCCAAAGCCTGGGACAGCCCCATACCCTGCACCATAACCACCAGGGAAGGAACCTGGCCAGCCATCATCCCTCAAGAAGGAAACCCAAAACCCACAGGCACACCACCTGCGCCAGATTACTCACCCGCCCCGGCAGCGCCACCCCGGCTAGGTGGCGGGAAACTCGTGGAAACCATCCCACTAAAGCCCCTGTGACCCATCACACCCGCAGCGAAATATCAGGGTGTCACAGTGACACCCTGATACTACCAGCCCATATGACCTCCCTCACACACTCTAATTAACCCGACCCCACCCGGTGCAGGTCATATACTCACCGGGTCTCAATATCGCTTTCGGGCAGGTAACATCTACCCCTTTGGAATCAGTGACTTTGATAGCGTCAACTGTCGATTCGCCGGTGTTTTCTACTTCGTAGGTGAAGCGTACGTATTCCCCAGAAGTGAAGGTTTCGCCTGCCCACTGTCCATCACCTTTTTTGGTGACGGATATTTCTCCCTTTGGTGGAGCCTCCGTTCCTGAGCCTCCGGTGTTCGGGTTGATATATTCGGGGATGTTCCTGCCCCACATGTTGTAGGCGTGTCGCCAAGCAGTAGGGCCGATTTCCCATAATTCCGCATCAATACGTACGTATCGTTTTCCGCCTGACTTTGGCATTTGGGTCGTGGCTGACCCGTCACCTTTGACAGCGCTCCTAATATAAAACTGGTCATTTAGGGTAGCTGGCGCGAATTCAAACATGCCTACCTTAGGGTCGCCACCTAGACAGTAGGGGCGCACTTTTCGTGAACGAGCATCTACTAGCGATCCAGGCGTTTTTTGTATCTCGGCGTGCTTAAAAGTTGACCAGCTGTTTGTTCCCCAATAGTAAGAGGCATCTGTTTCTTCTGGTAGCTTGGCACAATCGAAGTTCCAGCCTTTGCCCAGTTTTACCAGTACCCGCATCCGGTTATTAACGTCTCTAATCCCATAGGCAGATGCAGGTTTAGTAAACATGGTTATTATCGATCCGCTAACCCTGCCATTCTCATCATGCCAATCATAAGCGTTAATCGTGTCCTGGACAGGCTTAATTCTTACCGGCTTATTTACCAGTTTCCCTTTATAGCCATCGCATCCTGAAAGCCGGAAACGCGCATATTTTGTCCCCACTGAGATGTCGTCCCCAAAGGTTGTGTTGAAAGAGAAGCCCTGGAAGATCGTCAGGTTAACCCAGGCGTTTACACGGCTGGCGGCGTAGCTGCTCCAGGTTACGTGCAGCTTTTTGTCTTTCATGTTTACATAAGCCAGAATGTTCTTGGTGCCCGGCTCATATATGGGGTAAGTAGAGTTACGAGAATAATAGTTATGGTGTTTGCCCCATTCACCATCAATCACGAAATAATCCCCGGCTTTAACATTCCTGGGTGCAGTAATCTTAACTACAGCGGTGCCTACTTCAGCGGAAGTGCCGCCCCCGGCTGATTCTCCCATATGATCGCCATTGTCAACGTACGGGAAAAGATCAGAATCAACCTGGTTAGCGTTGATGGTGTTAGATACTTCCTGCATAGTGCCAGCGCACTGGTTAATCTCAGCGGCCCGCGCCTGGGGAGTGGTTGCCGTCATTCCAGCAAATGTTAAACCAATGACCGGGATCAAAAACAAAAGTTTCTTTAAGGTTCTTCTACCCATGTTTGCCATCTCCTATGGTTACAAGTAGCCCTACGGCGAGGGCCACTCCGCCAACTCCTAATCCTGCTCCTACATACATCTGGTTCATTATTAGTAATACTGGGCAAGCAAGCAGGCAGGCTGTCGCTAGGAACGCGAAAAGTATTTTAATCATTAGTTCCCATCGACCTTGCCATGGGTGAATCCGGAATACCTCGCGTTTCAACTTTGAACTCATCGCCTGACCGTCCAGCACGGTGCCGCCTATATAAAGAAGCCCCGGCACGCCCACACATAATGCCCCGACCGCCAGGCCGAACATTCCAATCAGCCCCTCCCTGACCAATACACAGGTAAGTATCGCTATCCCAGCAGTTTCAATCACGGTACTAAGAAAGATCTGATTCATTAGTAGTAACACTGGGCCAGCTAAAATAGCCGCAAAACCAAGCAAGAATAAAACCAGTATTATCACTTGCACCTCCTGATCCCGATACCACCAGAAATACCGGCTGCGCCGATACCGATAGCGGCCATAACCCCGGCTCCGGTAATAGCTAATTGCTTAGGCAATGGGGGCGTGTCAGGTTTGGCTGGTGGGGCAGGTTTTTCTGGCACCCCGATCTCTTCTGCCTCAATTTTGATTTCTACTACCGCTTTTTGCGGGCCAGCATTTGCCCTGTTCCCACTGGTGGCTTCAAAGTCAAACTTGTAGTCTAGCGGGGTAGTAACCGCGCTAGAGCTAGTCAGCTGCGCTCCGTCAATATCTTTTAGCGGCAGCGGGCTAGTCATATCTTTTACCGGCGTACCGTTTACCGTTAAATCTTTGAAGAAGTTATCTTTGCCGCCATCCAAAATAGATTTCTGGGTAGCCTTCAAACGAATTTTCTTGCCTGTTTGGTTGCAGACCTGGAAGGTTTTCTTTTCCTCAATCCCTGGCGCAATAGTGCCGCCCTCTAGTATCGGCACCTTAGCTATATATGCCCCGCCATCACGTACAAAGTCAGCGACTGAGCTTTTTACACCTTGGTCGGTGAAAGATATGTCGTAGTCTGCCCCGCCACAGCCACCAGCTGCTAGGGCTGCCGATAGCATGATTGCGCTAAGCATCTTTTATGTGCCTGCCTTTCTTCGAGGACTTGAGTAGAGACAACCCCACTAGGGCGAGGGAGAAAATACCTGCCCCGATCTGGTAAGGGCGGTGGTAAACCCCGTACTGACTGAATACGTCTGCCACAACCCCTCGCACCTGGGATCGGTTAATAGAGGCATCATCTGCTCCGTTAGCGTCTCCTCTAGTGGTAAGAGTTTGCCCGCCAGCATTTACCGCTACCA
>CAMYAU010000081.1 GCA_947253735.1 uncultured Varibaculum sp.
TAGCGCAGGCGGAAAAGGAGCAACAGGAGGCTCGGGAGCGGATTATGCAGATAGACGCACAGAACCGTAGAGCCCAAAATGCAGGCGGCGCTAAGGGAACTAGCAGTGCTGGTAGCGGTAGTGCCGGTTTTACCTCGGGGGGAATCTTCCAAGCCCCGATTAAAGGTCCGATTCTGCTCACTTCTCCCTTCGGTTACCGAATTCATCCGGTGACTGGGCAGCGGCGCCTGCATATGGGGGCTGATATTTCTGCTGCTTGCGGGTTGCCGCAATACGCGGCTGCTAACGGCACTGTGGTTTCTACCCGAGATGAGGGAACCGGTGGAAATACGGTAACCATTAACCACGGGATGTTGGGAGGAAGCTCCTGGATCAGTGTTTATCGCCATATGACTCGTTTTGCTACCAGTCCGGGAGCGCGGGTAGCGAAGGGACAACTTATCGGCTTTACTGGCGCTACCGGTAGGGTGACTGGTTGTCACGTTCATTTTGAGCTGTGGAAGAATGGCTCGGTAATAAATCCCATACCCCTACCGTAGCTATTATGCGATAGCGTAGGAAAACTATGAGTAAAAAAGATAAGGGTCGGGGCGCGCTTACTGGCAGTAAGACAGGCGTGCAAATGATTGCGCGCAATAAAAAGGCGCTGCATGACTTTTTCGTCGAAGAAACTTATGAAGCTGGGTTAGTGCTTACCGGTACCGAAGTGAAATCTTTGCGCATGGGTAGGGCTTCATTAACTGAATCTTGGGTAGAGATTGATCGTGGAGAGGCTTGGCTGCAACACGCGCATATCCCCATGTATATTAACGGGACCTGGTCAAATCATGCTCCGCTGCGTAAACGCAAGTTGTTGCTACACCGTCGAGAAATCGACAAGTTGGGCGGGCAAGTCTTGGCCAAGGGGCATACCATCGTACCTTTGGAGCTTTATTTTTCCAATGGTCGGGTGAAAGTAAAAATTGCGCTTGCTCGGGGTAAACAAGAGTGGGATAAACGCCAGAGCCTGCGGGAACAGCAAGATAAACGGGAAGCTCAACGGGCAATGAAGGATTGGAATCGCCGCGCACCCCTTAACTAGCACAGGCGCGACAGTGCCTGCTGTTCTCCTAACTCTCTGAATGGGATCGCTGTTAGCTGGGATTGCCAGTTTATCTGGGAAAGGATATAGAAATAACTCTCTGCTAGATCGCTTGAAGTCGAGGATAGCAGAGAGTTATTTTGTTTTATTTGACAGTAGTTAGCAGGCGCGACGAGCACGGGCTTTGCGGCGCCGCATGCTGCGACGCTCATCTTCACTTTTTCCGCCCCATACCCCGGCATCCTGGTTATTATCGAGTGCCCAAGCCAGGCAGATCGATTCTACATCGCAGCGTGCACAAACCATTTTTGCCCGTTCCGCCTGCGCGATGGCCGGTCCAGTGTTCCCAATTGGGAAAAATAGTTCCGGGTCTTCTTCTAGACAGGCTGCGCGTGAACGCCAATCCATCTGCGTCTCCTTTAAGGTTAACCATAAGTTACGTGTTTGCGGTTCGCCGCCCGCATAGAACGCTGTCTTCGCGGGCAGCTCCTTTGCTAGTTACTATTTTTTTAGTTAGCGGCGGAGAAATCAAGGGTTTTTACAGATCAGAGCTGGTTTTTTGCGTGCAACGTGTCACAAAAATATAAAATTTTAGTGAAGTTTAGAAAAAATAGCCAATTGTATGGCCAAACCTTTACCTCCCTTGACCAGGATTCCGCGACCGGGAAGTATACCAATTTGATCAGGAAGCGCCTCGCAATCTATCCCTTTTATAAAGGGGCGACATTGGCTGGCGTTGCCTAAAATCAGTAGCCTCGCGCCCTGCCGCAGTTCGGATAGGGGACCAGAAAAAGCAGTTTGCAGGACTTGGGGACTGACGCTGGCAATCACCGGTGTGTATTTAGGATCCTCGTTAGTCTCGAAAGACGAGGCTGTCTCGGTTCCCGGCAGGTAAGTTGGGTGTGCTATACGGTGATGGAGACGGGGATCGTGCGCACTCAAATCCTCAAGTATTTGGTGGGTAGGTAAGAAACTGGCTAACAGCTGAGCGGCATTGGTTTTTCCGCTGCCACTTTCACCGATTATTAGCCAGTCTCGTTGTAAATCGCATTTTTCTACATGGATCGGCTCAGATAAACCCAAAGCAAAAACTTTTCCTGGGTCGTCTTTACTATCTGGTATCGGTAGATGAAACTGCTTGGGGAGGGCGCGCAGACGCAGCTTGGGGTGAGCCAAGAATTTATCTGGCTCAGGGATAGGTGGCGCTGCAGCCCGAAACGGGGTGGCTTCTTGGCTAGGGGAAAATACGAACCCCCCTGGTCCGCTAATTTGCTCTAATACCTGGGGAGTAAAACCGGCTTGCGCCGCCTGCAACCCATCGCGGATCTCGCCCACTATCTGGGTTTTTAGTCCTTGGAATAGGCGAGACGAGGCTTCGGAGGGACCGGAGACTACTAGCAGAGAAATCCCCTGCGCCGTACTTTGCCGACAGATTCCTGCCAGTAAATCATTACCGACTAAAGGACCATAGGTGCGTTCAAGCAGGTCGAGTAGATCCTCACAATCGTCAATAATCAGGGTGCCCGCAAAATTCCCCCTTGTGGCACGTATTAACAGTTCCAGACTGACTTGTGCACTGCTAGCGATAGTTCCCGGCCAAGTTTTTTCATGACTCGCGTTAAAGGAAGGGCCAAAAAACTCTTTAGCGGCACGGCAAATAATATGGACTTCTTGCCCCCTATTAGCCAGTTGTAATGCCAGCATTAAAGCCAGGGAACTTCTTCCTGACCCCACTGATCCCACTAGATGCAGTGAAAATGGCGCAGTCGCCAGTAAAGGTGCGGTCAACTGGCGGCGGGGATAATCCCCTAAACCCAAAACTATTTTTTCACCTGCCGGCGGCAATTGTTTCAAAGTAATCCGGCGGGGAAGAGGCGGTGCCCAAGGTAGCCGAACAGGGCCGGGAGGTTTCCAAGCGGCGCGGCACAGCTGCGCTAACTGCTCTGCTTGCTGCGGGTGGGCAACCCAAGCAAATTGCACCTGTTTACCGGCAGTATCAGTAGCCGATTTTATCCAGGCTCGTCCAGGGATGGGCGGTAGTTGCGCGCCGCGAGAATCTCCCAATATATCCCCAGAATCAGCTGCTTCTAACACTCGCAAACAAATTCGCAGACCCATATTGGACTTGATTTGTCCATCCACTATTCCGGCGGGCCTTTGGGTAGCTAAAATCAAATGGATCCCCAGGGATCGTCCTAAAGTTGCTAGCCGAATCAAAGAATCAAGTAAATCGGGATGGTCAGTAGCCAATACTCGGAACTCATCTACCACCACCACAATTCGGGGATGTTGCCGGTGCTTGTGCTGCTCCCGGTACTTAATCTCGGCGGTAAGGGACAAGATGGCGCGTCTGGTTAGCGCTGGTTCCAGATCCGTTAAGATCCCCAACACATGCGGTAGGGACTGCAACTTTTGAAAAGCATCCCCTCCCTTATAATCCACCAGCACATATTGCAGTTTGCTAGGCGGATGAGAAAGTGCCATCGACAACAACCAAGTGGTTAGCGCCGCAGATTTTCCTGCCCCGGTAGTACCAGTCAAGAGGGCGTGGGGTCCGTCTTTAACTAGATCCAAATAGCTTACGCCCGGGAACCCTTGCGCTACCGGGGCTTGTAATGAGCGGGAATGCTTCCAATTTTCGCTAATCGCGTCTAGGGGAGTAGCTGAACTTAAAATATTTGGCCACAGCTGGTCAAAAGTAACTTTATCAGCGAGTTTGTCGGCTGGTTTCGAAGTGATATTCCGCGCGAGTACCCGACACCACAGAAGGCTTGGCAAATCGGCGTGACGGGTAGCATGCCGATGTGCAGGTACCGACACAATCCGGTTAGCCCATACCGGTGCCTGACCGGGAGTTTTCGCCCAGGTAACCCAAATATCTTCCCCGCTGCCTTCTGGCTTTTGGGAAGGCGAAATTACCAGAACCCGCGGAGCTGAGTCTGTAGCATCGTCTCGAACGCAACCTGGGCGCTCTCGGGAACGGAGAGCGCCCTCACCGGTATAGTCCCTATTTTCTCGGGGAAATCCAGGGGAAGAGTATTGAATAGCCGAGGTGAAATCGGCCGCGGTTAGTTGCATATCCAGGCGGTAAGCAGATTCTGCTTGCCATGCGATTTGCGCTGCCCACCAGAGGGCTCGTTCGCGGGCATAGCTACCGGTAAAGCAGAGTTTATCTCCTCCTTTTCCGCGGACTACCCGGTGTGGGCTGATCCAGGCGCCCACTTCACCTCCCTCATTGAGGGATGCGGGGCGGGAGGCCGGGGTTTCGGGTTGGCTAGCGACCAGTAGTAGTTGCGCGGGGCTTACCGGATGAGGACGGCGATAAAACCAAATCCCCGTTCCCAAGGTCGCGAGACCCGCGAAAACCAGCATGCCGGCGAGAGGAGGAATCTGGAGTAGGGAAGTGAGAGAAAGCGGTAAAAACACTAGCATCGGTAAGAACAACCATTGCCGCCAGGATCCCAGTTGCGGCTTTGGGCGGGGACGAGTAACCCGCAGAGCACGGGGACGAGAGGAAACTTTTAGCACCGTGTTCCCGGCGCGAATCCGTGAGGAAGCCCCGATCTCTTGCTCCTGGCGGATCCGCGAAAAACAGGAAGCCATCGCGCCCCGAAAAGTTCCATTCGCTGAATCGAGATCCCGCACTCGCAGTTTGTCCTGTTGAGAGACGAAAAGCAGGTGTTCGCGAGATACTGCCCGGTCGTGTAGCTGGGGTCTTCCCAGCGTGCAATAGTTGCCCGTGAAGGGTAAGACTAAGCCGGCCGCAGGGCCACGCTCTACCTGCAAATGGCAGGGAGCGGCCAAGGCTTTCCGCACTGATTCCAACTCCACTTGGCCAATCTAACTGCCGCCCCAGCAGCTCTGCCAGATTATTTTATTTGCCTGTGGATAACTTTTTGGGGAGCGGATACTTTTCTTTTCTGGATGAAAATAAGGGAAAATGAAGCCATGGCGAGTGAGTACGAGCAGGCATTGACGCAGGCGCAAAAACAGTGGGAAGCGCTAGTAGACCAGATTAATCAGGCGCGAGTTCTCTATTATGATCGGGACCGTCCCACGCTTTCGGACGCCGAATATGACCAGTTATTTCGTCAGCTAGAAGAACTAGAGGGACACTTCCCGCAGCTAATAAACCCGGATTCGCCTACCCAAACCGTAGGGGGAAGCGCGCAAAAAACTTTTTCTTCCGTCACCCACCTCGAGCGGATGGCTTCCCTAGATGATGTGTTCGATACCGAAGAAGTGTCTAGTTGGTATCAGCGAATGTCGCAGGCCACCGGGGAAGAAAAGCCTCAGGTGAGTGCGGAAGTGAAAATTGATGGCTTAGCGGTTAACCTCACCTATCGCAAGGGGAAGCTTGTCCTGGGAGCTACTCGCGGAGATGGTAGCGTAGGCGAGGATGTGACCGCTAATATCCGCACTATTGCTAATATCCCCCAGGAACTCAAGGGAAAAATAGTGCCCGAGCTATGTGAGATTCGGGGGGAAATCTATTTTCCACTCGCTGATTTTAACCGGTTAAATGAGCAGCGCAGCGCCCAATGGGAGGAATATAGCGCAGCGAAAAAAGCTGGTAATCTTCCCGCTTGGCGCGCTCAGCGCCAAAAAATAGGACTGCCTAGCAAGGTGGAACCCCCCTTCGTTAATCCCCGTAATGCCGCAGCCGGTTCTTTGCGGCAAAAAGACCCCCGGGTAACTGCGGCTCGCCCGCTAGCTTTGATTGCCCATGGTATCGGGAAAGTACAGTGGAAATCCGCTGATTTAGCTGCCGGTTTCACCCCGCCGACCAGCCAATTGCAGTGGTATCACCAGCTTGG
Source organism: uncultured Varibaculum sp. (assembly GCA_947253735.1). Lineage (GTDB taxonomy): Bacteria > Actinomycetota > Actinomycetes > Actinomycetales > Actinomycetaceae > Varibaculum. Next base: position 5,899 of record CAMYAU010000081.1, read on the forward strand.
GCAGTGGGGGCTACCGGTAAGTGAATATACTCGCCCGCTGCGCGGCCTGGGTAAAATCCAAGAATTTATTACCTATATCGGTAAAATCCGTCCCGAGATTAGCCATGAAATCGATGGAGTCGTCTTAAAAATCGATGACCTGAAAACTCAGGAGGAGCTGGGCTTTACTGCCCGCGCGCCACGCTGGGCGGTTGCCTATAAGTTCCCACCCCAAGAAGTCCACACCAAACTGCTGGATATCCGGGTCGGGGTAGGGCGTACCGGCAGGATAACCCCCTACGGAGTTATGGAAAAGGTGCTGGTAGATGGCTCTAATGTGGAGCGCGCTACCCTCCATAATCCCTTCGAGGTACGCCGCAAAGGCGTAAAAATCGGGGACACCGTGGTGCTGCGTAAAGCGGGGGACGTGATCCCCGAAATCGTATGCCCGGTAGTGGATTTGCGGGATGGCAGCGAACAGGATTGGCAAATGCCGGGGCACTGTCCGTCTTGTGGCAGCGAGATTCGTCCCGAAAAACAAGGTGATAAAGATTTACGCTGCCCCAACCAGAAGCATTGCCCCGCACAAATTAAAGAACGGCTTATTTTCTTAGCTTCGCGCGGTGCCCTCGATATTGAAGGGCTAGGGGAACAATCCGCGGCGGCACTCACCATGCCCGAGACTGAGCGCGAGCAAGTGCTGCTCGCGCTCACCCGAGGTGCGGCAATAATGGTCGAAGGAAAATTTATCTATGCTTCCGAGT
>CAMYAU010000082.1 GCA_947253735.1 uncultured Varibaculum sp.
CGGCAGGAGGCTTTATGCAATCTGCCTCCGCTTCCAACCAAGCCCAAATGGCCGCTGAGCAACAAGCAAAGCAGCAGGCAGGAGCAGGCGCAGCCGCCTCTTCCGATCCCTCTGTTAACGCCTGGAAATGCCAGTGCGGTGTCCAAAATACCGGCAAGTTTTGCGGAAATTGCGGCCAAGGACGACCGGCTGCCTCCACTTCTGGGGGATTCTGTTCTAACTGCGGAAAACCCCTGCCGGATCCTAAACCAAAATTCTGTCCAGAATGCGGCAATCCAGTGGGGTAAACCTGCTATACCTGGGTTCTTAGTAGCTTCAAATCTGGCGCGCGAGGTCTACTTCCAAGAATCCAGCACTGGTTGACCGCGATTGTTGAGGAAGGAAACTAATCGTGAGTGATGTGCAATTAAAATGCCCGGCCTGCGGCGCGCCCATCAATTTTGATGTGCCCAGCGGAAAAATGAAGTGCAACTTTTGCGGCGCTATGTTTTCCGTGGAAGAGGTAAATCAATTTAACGGGATTTCCGCCGCTAACCAGGAGCTTGACGCCGCTTACCAAGCTCAAAAGGCGGGCGCGCAACCCCCGCCCCCACCGGGATCGCTACCTGCGGAACAAACAGATTCGTCTCTAGCGGTGCCGACAAATGGCGAGGGTGCATCCATGCCTCCCTCTGGCACTGCCACCCCCACCCCTCAAAAAGGTTGGGCCGAGCCCCCTGCCACCTATATGGATGAGGCGACCGGGCAGCAAATGGCGCAATTTGAATGTGATTCTTGCGGAGGAGAAATCATCGGTTCCCCCGATATGGTAAGCACCAAGTGCCCCTGGTGTAACAACAATTTTGTTGCTACTGGACAGCTGGTACGCACGCGGGTTCCTGATCGGATGATACCTTTCGGGATGACCAAAGAGCAGGCGCTGGCTGCTTTCAAAAAAGAAGCATCACGTTTAAAGCTAACTCCCAACGCCTTCAAACATGCCAGTGTAGATGATATTCAAGGGGTCTACATCCCCTACTGGCTCTATGATGCCAGCGTTTACGGGACAGCCAACTTCGAGTGCGAGCATACTAGTAGCTGGTCAGATTCGGACTACACCTACACCAAACATGATGTGTACCAGGTTTCACGCAGCGGCAATATCGCCTATCTGGATGTTCCGGTCTCCGGCACTTCCAAAGTAACCGCCGATCTTACCGAGTCGATAGAGCCTTTTGATTATTCCACTTCCGTAGCATTCTCACCGGCATATTTAACCGGTTTTATGACTAATAAATATGATGTGGAAGCCGAGGAAGCTAACCCGCGCGCCCTGGATAGGATGCGGCATTCTGCCGAGGACGTTTTAAGAGACTCGGTTACCGGCTATAACAGCGTAAAACTAACCGATTCTGCCTTTGAGCCTGCCTTTGGCGAGCTGGAATACGTGTTCTTGCCGGTGTGGCTTTTGAATGTGGGTTTCTCTGGCAAAAACTATAACTATGCTATGAACGGGCAAACCGGAAAATTTGTGGGCACCTTTCCAGTTTCTAAAGCCAAATACTGGGGCGGATTAATAAGTATTGCTACTGCTTTGACCGCAGTCCTGGGATCAGTATTTATCCCCTTTATCATGCCTTGGTTTTTCGATTAGGAGGATTCAATGATGAGCATTTTCAAGAAACTCGCCTCCATCCTGGTCGCGACAACTGTGGGTATATTCCCACTGATTGGTCTAAAGCTGACCAACGCCCAGGCACTTACCCCTACTCATACAGCGGCGATAGCCATTTCCGAACCCGCCGCCCTCACTGTACTGACTACCGCCGGCGATAACTTGTCTGACATTACCAAGTTCCCGGATGATCAAGAAGTAAAGTTTCAAGGCGGTCAAAAGGACCTAAACTCGGCGGCTCCTTTTATTCGTGATCACTCTGAAATTTTTAGTGCCGAAAAAATTCCTGCTTGGGAAAACCAGCTGCGGGCGCTAGCAAATAAATACGGAATAGCTCCCTACGTAGTAACGGTTAACGATTTCCATTTTTTGTCCCCCGAACAGTGGGGCGCAAACTATTACAACGCGAACAAACTCGGCCTGGATCCCCAGGCAGCCAACGGGGTAATCATGATTATTAATCCCTCTACCAGGGATTTATGGTTCTTAGGGCATGGCGAGGGGGAGGAAGCCCTCACCCCTTATGGGATTGACAGATTGTATGGCCACGTAAAAAAGCCTCTAGGTGACGACGACTGGGATGAGGGTATGGAGGTTTATCTGCAGCAAATCACTGATTACTTGGAGCAGTGGAAGGCCGGCACTCCCTACAGCGAAAGCCATCCAGTACCCTATCGGATGACGCTCGAGTCCACCCTTTGGGGGATGGCAGTGGCGCTAGGCTTAGGCAGCTTTGGCGGCTTTGGGGTGATGCGGATACTTGAACGCAAGCATCACACCGCCCAGAAACAAGCGGGGGCTTCCAGCTATATAGTTCCCGGTTCAAACCAGATTACTGGAGGTGAAGAAGCCTTTGTGAACTCCTATGTCACCCAGGTGGCACGGCCAAAGAAAAGCGATAGTTCTAGCAGCGGTACTTTCAGTTCTGGGGGCACGTCTTTCAGTTCCGGAGGCGGCAAATTTTAGAACCTAGTGGGGCTGTAGGCAGGCTCGGATAATCCATTAAGCACTGTCCCCTGTAACATCCCCCAATAAAAATTCGAGTTTTGGTAAAATATTTCTGACAAAGACAGTAACTCATCCAATGGCGGAGGGAGTTAGGGAGGACGATCCATTGACGCGGATCACTATTGTTGAGGATCAAACTATTCTGCTGGATTCTTTAGCTGCTGCTATCGATACGGAAGCAGATTTTATGGTGGTCGATAAGCTCACCGATGCCGCCGATATTCACTCCTCCCAACGTTTACATCCGGCCGACCTGGTGCTAATGGATGTGGTCACCGCGAACTCTTCAGGATTGAAAGAATCTGCCAAGTTCAAAGCCGCGCACCCTAGCGTGAAGGTAGTAGTATTCACGGCGATGCCCGATGCCTCATTCGTTGAGGAAGCGCGCGCTGCTGGGGTCGACGCTTTTACCTATAAAAATATCTCGACTTCCGATCTATTGGCTTTACTGCGCGCCACAGTAAGCGGAGAAAATAGTTTTCCCGACTCCCCTACTAGACCCAGTTTTGGGGCTAACCAGTTTAATGAGCGCGAGATGCAGGTGCTGCGACTGGTGTGCGCTGGGTATCCCCGTAAAGAAATCGCGAAGGAAATGTTCCTAAGCGAAAACACGATTAAGTCCTATATATCCCAGTTGCTGGCCAAAAGTGGCTTCACTTCGGTTGCGCGCCTAGCCCTATGGGCGGTATCTAACGGCTACATTGCTATCCAAGAAAACCGCTCCGATCCGAATTTCCCCACCTAAAATCAGGGTTCATATGGCTACTACCTCGAAGCTTCCTCCTAATCGCTTCCCCAGTTCCCCAGCCGTACAGTCGGTGAGGTCCACCTGGATCCAAGACTGGCTTTCTCATTTAGTGTTTGCATTGCTCTTGGGAGTGGCGGTACTTACCTTGATTTTTGTTCCCCTACGTACGGTTTCTTTCCAAACAAATAATACTTTGGCAGTTCCCAATGACTTCGATCCTCGTCTTAACCAGTTTTTTCAGTCTCAAGGTTTAAAGGTGGAATCCCACAGTGAGTGGTCATTATTGCGACAACTCCGCTCTGGAGCGAACTTCGTAATCACCACGGAAACCACTGCAAACGCTGCTAAAGCTACCGAGCCGAACGCCTCTTTTATCCCCCTATATCCCAAATCTGTAGTACTGGTGTCCCAAAATCCCCAGGTTAGCTCGGTTGATAATCTTCAGCACCTGCTTTCTGGTAAGGAAAAAGTTTATTTGGATCAAGGAGTAGGACGCCTGGAGCTGATGAGTGCTTTGGCGCTACGAACCACCTCGGGAAACGAGGGCGCGCAAACTTTCTCCTCCGGGCAAGACTCGGGGCTACTGCAGAAACTGAGATCTCGGGAACGCTTGGAAACCGGGTCATCTCCGCGAGAGCTACAGGATGCTCTAGCTCATGGTTATTTTTGCTTGACCACCGATAATCGTGCCGCCCGCGCTAGTTCCCCCAACCAGCAGCTACACTATGCCAAGTTCCCTACGGTGATGTTTATGGAAGGAGTCTGGTCACGCCACCCCGGGAATCCTAAACATAACTACCGATTGTTAGCGCCCCCCACTAATCTCCTCAATCCCAATTCCTACCCTTCACTGTCAGCTTCTTTTCAAAAAAACATTAATGCGAGCCCGATTGCTAACCTAGGACAGTTTAAGCAGTTCACCTGGGAACAAAGTCTGTCCAACGATACCTTAGGGGCCTCTTGGGAGTGGAAGAATACCAATGAGTCCTACCAAATCGGAGCCTTCATCACACTGCTGTGCCTATTGAGTTTCTGGGCTGGCTGGCGCTTTTGGACGACTGTCTCCCCATATGTACGTCGCGCAGTGCTAATCCAGGCAGGGATACTGAGCCTGTGGATTTTAGCCCGCATCATCAAGCACTCTCTGCCGGGAGTTTACGAGCGTTACGCCTGGTACTACTACTATGTTCCTATCTATTCGACCTTAACCATCCTATTTCTGGTGATCGCGCATTCTTCGCGCCGCCTACCACCGGCCTATCGCAGCCTGCGCACTTTTATAGTGACGCTGGGAGCGATCCTGATGCTGATGGTATTTACCAACGATTTACACCACCTGCTGCTGCGCTTTGGGCGGGGGGAATCAGGAGTGGACTATAAGTACGGTCCGGGCTACTACTTTTACTATCTTTCCGTGCTCGTACTATTCGTCGCCATACTTTATGTGGCACTGTGGAGTTTCAAAGGAAACCGCACCCGCCTACTAGCAGCATTAGGGGTACTTTTTGCTTTTGCGGTGACCTATTCCTTGGCATATACCTTCCGACTTCCCCTGGTTAGAGCTACCGAGAACGTGCAAATCTATTGCATCTTTTTCTTATTAGCCTGGGAACTATTGTTCTTTATTGGGCTAATCCCCCAAAACCGGGGCTATACCCGTTTCTTCAAGAAATCTACCCTCCCCATGGAGATCGTTGACCGCAACTGGGAACCCCGCTATGCCACCTCTACCCCCCTCTATCTGGATGAATCGGTTAAACGCCGCTTGCGGGAGGCTAACATCCCGGTCTTACTCACTGATACCTCCTCAGCCTTCCCCCGCACTCTCTACTGCCAAGCGCAGCCGATTAATGCCGGACATGTAATCTGGGAAACTGATATCAGCGCTGTGCAAGAGTTAGAGAAAACCTTAGCGGCCCTCAGGGAGCGAGAAGCACACCAAACTAAGGTACTTTCCTCCGAATATGAAGCCTTAAAACAAATGAAACAGCCCTCCCAGGCACCGTTACTTTACGATCGTCTCGATGTGCTGATGAATAATGCATTGAACCGAGTACAATCCAATAGCGCGCGGCTGGGCACTCACCTAGATAACACTCAGCTTGCTGAACTTTTGCGCAGCATAAAAATGGATCTCGGCTATGCTAAACGCGCTGGTCTGCTCACTTTATCCTATTTTGAGAATGGAGAGGTTACGGTCAACGTCTTAACTACTTTGTTAAGCCAGTCCTGTACCGATTTTTCTTATAGCAACGCTCTAGCTGGCCTCCATGGTCCGACCAGTGGAACTATCCGTTTAGAGGAAGCGCTATGGTGCTTGGAGGCCCTACATCGCGGCCTGGGGTGCGTGGTAAGCCTGTCCGATTTAGCGGTATTCATAAATCTGGAGGTCAGTTCCGGTAGTCAGCAGCTCAAAATGAACTGGATTATGGATATTCCCGCCGGCAAAATAGGTCTTTTGCAGCCACTTCTGGATTGGCCGCGAGGAAAAATTAAGCTCATTATGGAAGACGGAGTAGTTAACTTACAGATGCGTCTTAAAATCCCTGATGAGAACGAAAAATATTTAGCAGCACTTAACAAGGAGGCACAGGAATTTTTTGAGGATGCCCCGGCTGGTACTAGTGGGGAGAACAGTCAGTGAGTACTTTAGTCTATAGCCTTTCACCGGCTCTCTTGGCTGCTGGAACCGCCCTGATGATTATCGGTTCCCTGGCAGCGTGCATATTAACAATGAGCCAATGGTTCATTCATCGTCGCCCCTTAGCCACCGTATTCCTCTTAAGCGTAACAGTGCTACTGTCCTTTTACACCTGGGGATTTGCAGTTGCGATTATCAACTCGCAAGCCGGAATTTTCGTCCTCAACGATTATAATTTTGGCTGGTTTGTGCTTATCTGCCTGATTTTAGGATTGGCGTTACTCAAAACCACCTACCGATTTGCAGCAGCTCCTTTACTAGTTTTCTTAACCGCACTTCTGCCTCCCCTCCTCGACTGGGGCGGAAAGTGGATGCTGCTTGCTGCCGGAACCTTTTCTACAACTTGGCTGGGTGTACAGGTATGGCGAGAATGGCAGCTGCTGCTACACGACTTGAGTCCTTTTAGTATCAAAGAAGCTTTAGACCGTCCCGAACATGGGGTGCTGTTTTCTGATTC
>CAMYAU010000083.1 GCA_947253735.1 uncultured Varibaculum sp.
ACACCGGTGGCGAATCGTCGGCAGCGTCAGATGTGTATAAGAGACAGTAACACCTGCACGTAAGGACATTTGCACTAGTACCCCTCCAACAACTATTGACTGTGCGTGATCTCACAAACAACCTTTCACGGCCTAGGATAAAAGACCTATGAGTAAAATATGGGCCAAACCAAAATTTTCTTCTTGCATCAAGACTTTAGTGGCTGTAGCCTACTTTCACACTTCGCAGGGAAGATAAAATTTTATTTTCCCCCTAGTTATTAAGTCCCACGTTCAAGAAAATTAATCTATAGCAGGAGTTCCTATATGGGTATGCTCAAACGCAAAAAGAACAAAGATGTAGAAGTTAGGGAATCTAGTCTCGAGGTTACTGCGCTAACTGCTAGCAAACCTTATGTACCGGAAAGTAAAAAGCCCAAGAAAGATAACACTCACTGGCTTTATATCGCCGTCATTATCGCGGTAGTCGCCGGGATCATTTTCGGAATAGCCGCCCCCGATGTGGCCAAGGAATTCAAGGTCGTCGGAACCACCTTCGTCCGGCTCATCACCATGATGATCGTACCGGTAATTTTTTGTACGATCGTGCTCGGGATTGGCTCGGTACGCGCCGCTGCCTCGGTAGGTAAAGCCGGCGGAATTGCCCTGGCCTACTTCATGACGATGTCCACTTTTGCTTTAGGTATCGGTTTAGTCGTGGGAAATCTAATCCAGCCTGGCAGCGACCTAAACATTGAGGCCACCAAGGGGGCAGCCGCCCAGTTCACTTCCGGTAACAAGCAGGAAGCAGACGGTATCGTTGGCTTTATTCAATCCATTATCCCTGACACTTTCTTCTCCTCCCTAACCTCCGGATCGGTGCTCCAAACCCTGTTTATCGCCCTATTGGTAGGATTCGCAGTACAAAGTCTCGGTAAAACCGGGGATGGGATCCTGCGCGCAGTCGCTGCCATCCAAAAACTGGTGTTCAAGGTACTCTACATGGTTCTTTGGCTGGCTCCCATCGGCGCATTTGGCGCCATGGCGGGAGTGGTTGGCTCAACCGGCGCCAAAGCTGTGGGGCAAATGTTGCTGTTAATGGTGGCCTTCTACATCACCTGTATATTGTTCATCTGCGTGGTACTAGGTTCCATATTGGCAATATTTACTCGCTTCAACATCTTCAAACTTATGAAGTACCTCGCGAAAGAATACCTACTGATAGTAGCTACTTCTTCTTCAGAATCGGCGTTACCAAACCTAATGCGCAAAATGGAACACTTGGGGATTCACAAGATCACGGTAGGGATCGTGGTTCCTACCGGCTACTCCTTCAACCTGGACGGAACCGCGATCTATCTGACCATGTCAGCTATCTTCATCTCCGACGCCATGAACAAGCCCATGGGATTGGGCGAGCAAATCGGTTTGCTGATCTTCATGATGATTGCTTCAAAGGGCGCCGCCGGCGTTTCTGGAGCAGGGATCGCTACTTTAGCTGCCGGCTTACAGTCACACCGTCCGGAATTACTAGACGGAGTAGGAGTGATTGTCGGCATCGACCGCTTCATGTCAGAGGCCCGAGCTCTAACTAACTTCACCGGGAACGCAGTCGCCACCCTGCTGGTTGGCACCTGGACACATACTATTGATCGTCAGCGCGTTTACGATGTGCTAAACGGGAAACTGCCCTACAATCCCCAGGAGGATGACGTCGATATCGACCTCCGTGACCCCTCGGTAGAGGTCAGGGACCAGTTCCCACATACTCCTCAACCCGATGTGGAGGCAATCGAGAAGCTGGCCCTAGAAGAACAAGCTACAGCCAGTAAAGAATAATAAAAGTCAAGAATCAGGGTTCACCGCCACTGCTGCCGCAGAAGTTTCCCCGGCTGCAAGTCAACTTTTAAGCGGTGTGGTCCCCTCTAGCTCTCAGCTAGGCACTTAAGAGTAAACTCTTTTAAATTTCAGCTTAGGTGCCTAGCTGAGAGTTTATTGTTTAAAAAATTACGCAAATATGGATATAAACCCTGGTAAAACCGAAGATATCAACCGCGCTACTGCCCGAAATCCTAGATCAGCTAGTCTTCTGAATCTGGGATAGCTTCAGTAATAGCACTCAATATTCCCGTAATAATTGCTATCCATATTGCTTGCTTGGTGTGCGCATAACGGCGACCCGCCTGGCGTCTTTTTTCTCCCCTAGAAAAGATCAGCTTTTCCACGAAGGACAGTAGCGAAAGCAGGAAGGCAACAAAAGTAAAGGCGACTGCTGCCGGGATGGTGTTGCCCCTATCTTCCTCTTCGATTTCAGTAATATTTTCCGAGTTGCAACATCCGCAGGGATTTTTCTCCTCTGAGAACTCCCCCTGCTGACTATTTTCAGATTTGCCTACTTCGGTATCCTGATGGCACTCGCAAGCACCCCTGCGCCCCGCGCAACCCTCATTATCTGTATTTTGAAGACCGATTCGCAAAGAGGGGATAACGCTTGTAATCCATCCCCAAGTTACTTCTCCGGCAAGCAACAGCACTTTTATGCCACTGCGCGATTTACGCGAGTGCAGGTAATCAGGCAACGCATACCAGGAAAACGTGCTCAAAGCATTAAACGTCCCGCTCCTCAAAGCGCGTTTTACAGTTGATTGTTTCATGTAATCCTGTTTCAGGTTTGCAAGCACCGATTTGTTCACCGCAGCCCCCTTTATATCCTTTTACCCGGACGTATGCCGATAATTTACCGAAATAGAATAATGATTAGAGGAGAGACCCACTAACTAAAAGCTAGGGACAGATGGCGCGGGCAGTGGTTTCACCGATTTCACTGACCGGGCGCGCCTGCCCGGGCAGCGCTTGACCTAGCCAGCGGTGAATACCGAACCACACTTCTTGACGCACATCTGGGAAAGACAAGAATAGGTCGTGTTTACCGGGGTAACGTTCCATAGTTACCCGGCGGGAGAGCCGCCAGGCATTCGCGCACATGGTTTGCACGTTCAGCACCGAATCAGTAAACATCATTTCCCGTTTCCGTTTCCCACTAGAAGAAGCGGTAGAAGTCAAGAAATAGGTTGGCACCTCGGTGGCCTCCCCCGCTAAAAGTTTCTTTTGGGCGATGGTAATCGCGCGTACCCAGCCGAAACGTACTAGCGCATCCGGGGTACCTTTCCACTGTGAAACCAGAGGCCAACCCTGCAACGCCGGATCTTGCATCCAAGTTTCCAGACGTTTAGGGACCGTGCCATCAACCTTTCGATCCCAACCTAGTAAGGAATTAACGTAGGCAGAGTCAGCTGACTGCAGCGGAAGCTCTTTCTTAGCTGCCCGGCGCGAGAATAATTCCGCAAGGGCGCGCGCTCCAAAACGCTGGGAAATTCCCCCGGCCATTTCAATCCAGGGAGAATCAAGCAGCAGCCCCGCCACCTGTTCGGGATGGCGATTAGTCCAGTAGGCGGCGGTAAGCCCCCCGGTCGAGTGACCAGCCATTACTAGCGGCAAGCCGGGATTTTCCGCGCGAATAACCTCTAAAGCTGCAAAAATATCCAAGTCATATGACAAAAGGTCATCGGTCCAACCGAAAGTTTGCCATTTACGCAGTGATCGCCCATATTTACAGAGGTCAATTGCATAAAAGGCACCCCCGGCCAGGGCAATATGCCGCGCTAATTCCCGCTGGAAAAAATAATCATTCCAGCCATGAATAAACAGGCAGGTAAAGACAGGTTTCTCCGGGGTATTTGAGATCGCCCACCGATCTTCCTTGGGAAGGTGACGCACCAACGTGGCACACAGTTCGCCTTCATCATCGCGCGGTAACTCTATTGTGCGAGCCTCAAAACCCGGACCTAAAATATCTGGCACCCATCGCCCCACCGGTGCGGGTACTGTTGGAGGCTGAGTTGGCAAAGATGCGGCAGATGAACTCCCTCTTACCATTGTTGTCTCCTAGTGGCCGTGCTTTCCCTCGCGCGGAGTTGCGTTACGTTCAATCTCCGCATTAACTTCCGCAATGGCCTCCGCCAATGTGGGGCCTTCCAGATTCCCAATCCGGAATGCCTCCCATCCATCCAGGCTGCCATCACCCCCAACCTGTTCGAATGCCAGCTGTACCTGATCGGTGAACTGTCCGTCACCAACATCGATCACGCCCTCCTGCTTCAGTAGGGCTTCGCAAATCCGACCGCGATCATCTGACCACAGTAGCACTGCGTCTTGACCAACCAGTGAAGAAATAGAACGCAACCCCTCTGCGTCTTTTTGTAGCAGCTGAGGTGCAGCGAAACCGGCAGCACCATCATCCTCATCTGCGGTTTCGGTTACAGATTCCTGATCTTCCTCTTGATCTTCAACAGCCGGACTTTCCTGCTCGATAAGTGGTCCCTCCGCCGGATTTTCTTCCGAAAGTTTCACGCTTTCCGCGGCGAGAACTGGCGATTCTTCACCCTCAGCAAACTCTAGTTTTTGGTCAGAAACAACCTCTTCCTCGGAAGAAACTTCGGGAGTAGAAGCTACGGGAGGCGCAGGCGGTGCCGGCGGTACCGGTGACACCTGCGCATCTTCTGGGGAGCCATCGTCATCTACGTGCCAAGAAATTTGTGGAGCCGGAGCCTGGTGTCCTCCGATTTGAGGACGAGCATAACTCATGGAAGTGGCGGTAAGCTGCGCAACTTCCAAGAAACGCCGGCCATTAGACATTTGCCGAGAAGAAATTTGATGAATCTCTATTCCCGAGGCGAAGAGTACCCCCAATGCGGAGTAACATCCCTCGTCGATTTCGCCAACTACCAAAATTAAACGCGGCCCCGGTTGAGTGCTTGGCGGCATTGCCTCACGAAACTCTGCCCATCCCGTTTGGAAGGCTTGCACTCCCCCCGGATATTGACTGGCCAAATCCATCCATCCCTGCCCGGATACTTGCCCGAGGCGAGAAATCGCCGCCACCAGGCTCACCGGATCCAACCGGGAAAGCACTTCGACCGAGACTACCTGACCAGAAGCATCTAGAGCGGTTAAAGAATGAGGACCGGTTCCGGCCTCTCCCTCATCTCCCGCCCAGGCGACTGGGAAGAGGGGACGCTCGATAACCTCCAGCACCTGCGAGCGGATGGATTCGAGCACATCCTTCTCTAAACCATGTCCCACTGGGGTGCCAAACTGTGCCGGTATTAGGCGGCCAGATTCCAGTTCAAAAAGTGCCATCGATTCACCGTTCCCTGCTGTTCTTGTGGATGTCTATTCCATTGTGTCACGGATATCCGCCAGGGCGCCGGTTTTAGCGCCGATGGCGCTGTTAAGGATTATATTTTTCAGAAGGCATCCGGATTAGCCAGCAATTCCGCTAAGTGCACACCGCCCCGGCCAGCCAAAGTTTCGGCCTGGGTACGACAAGAGAAACCGTCAGCCAAGAAAACTGCGTCTGGATCGGCTTTTAATGCTGGCAGCAGGGCGTGTTCCGCTACCGCCAGCGACATTTGACGATGACGGGCTTCCATCCCAAAGTTACCGGCCATCCCGCAGCATCCTTGCAGTTCCACCACTTTGGCACCGGTTTTCTTCAGTAAAGCACGATCAGCTTCCCAACCCATAACCGAATAATGGTGACAGTGGGGCTGAGCCACCACACTGACCCCGCTCAGATCCGGTAATGGCAGATCAGGGCAGTTAGCGCTAATAAATTCCGCGAGGGTAAAAGTAGATTCGCTAACCATTAAAGCCCGCGGATCTGCGGGGAGCAATTCTAGGAGGTCATCGCGGAGTACCGCGGTACATGACGGCTCGATCCCCACAATGGGGATGCCATTGGCAGCCGGGGGTGCCAACCGGTCCAACAATTTTTCTAAGTGCCGACGTGCCCCTTTCAGCTGTCCGGTAGTAATCCAGGTCAGACCGCAACAAGTATCTGGAGGCGCTAAAAATACCTGCCATCCCGAATCGCTAAGTAGCTTAATCGCGGCGTGCACCCCGCGTTGATCTAGTCCTCGGGAAAAAGAATCCGCCCAAATAACCACAGGTTTAGGGGCTGAAAGCGCAGCCCGATCGCTTCGCTTTCCGACTTTACCGATGATTTTTTTATTCGTTATTACTCCCGGTGTTCTGGAACAGTCCGCTCCCCAGGAAGAAATTTCTGCTTCTTTTGGCCAAAACTGGCGATTCGGATATTGATTTTCGAGGGAGCGAGTGGCAAAACGAGGAAGGGTGCGGGCAGTATCCAAGCGAAGTACACTCATCACCGTCTGGACCAGCGGACGAACCTTGGTAGCCAGATTTGCTAGCTGTGGGGCCGCCGGTATCTTTGCCATTAGTCGCAGCCACCGCGGCAACCAGCCAAGAGCATAATGTGAAAGCGGACGGACACGCCCCCGGTAACGCCGGAAAAGCGTTTCACTGCGCCACTTTGCCATATCTACCCCGGTGGGACAGTCTGCGGAACAAGCCTTACAGGCCAGACATAAATCAAGCACCTGCCAAATTTC
>CAMYAU010000084.1 GCA_947253735.1 uncultured Varibaculum sp.
TATTGGTACCCCCCGTTTCCCCCTTACAAAGGTAAAAATGGTCGAAGGGGCAGAGATATTTATCCTTTGTCACCAGGTATTAACCTCGGCGTTATCCACTTTGCAGGAACCACCACTGGTGGTTTTAGAGAAAATTTGGGCGCTGCTAAATCTAGAAGAAACTTGGTATCAACGGGCGTTAGCGGGCGAAGATTTTGCTGATCGATCCCTAGATGCGGTGATCGCTCTGGTGCGTCACGCCGAGATTTGGTCACAGCGCCATTTAAATGCCGATATGGGGGACTACTGTGAAGTGCTTTTGCGGCAAACCCAAGCCGAGGACGTGCTGACTGGAACCCATGGGATAGGCTCGGCGGTAGCTTTAGAAACCGTCTTTTCTGCGGCGGGACGTACCTGGGATACCTGCGTCTTAATTGGTATGCAGGAGGGGCAATGGCCGGCAATATCCGAGCGGGGATCAATGCTGCGGTCTGGGGAAATCTCGGATCTTCTCCACGCGAATGCGTTACTTAGCCCCACTGGAAAATTACAGCTAGTCCCGGGAGAATCGCGCCGGCGTGCCCTCGAGACAGAACGCTCCCTAGCCCGGTGCGCCCTCAGCCGCGCCCGCACTAAAATGCTGGTAACGGTGCGCTCCGACTCTGAGGATGCGCCCTCGATATTTTTCGAAACCCTGCGTAAACGCCTAGATAAAGGCAAGTTTATTGCCGCACAATACCTGGGTAGCGAATGGGAACAGGAAAGCGGAACTCCCGGTGAAATCCCTGCGGAAAATTCTGGTCAACAGCAGTTATTTCCTTCTTTGCGTTCCCTAGTGGGGCATTTGCGGTGGGTATTAGCCGGCAAGCCAGATGCGGAAACCCGTCAAAAAGCACTGGAGACTTTAGCATATCTCGCATCCCAAGGAGCCCGCTTCGCCAACCCTGATACTTGGCGTCAGATAGGAATAGATAAGAACTGGTGGACGAATCCGGCAGGCTTGAAAGTAGCCGGTAGCCGAGCAGCTATATCTCCTTCTGCGTTAGAACAACTGAATCAATGCGAGTTGCGTTGGCTGCTTTCGCGGCGGGGAGGACAAATAATTCAGCCTACCGGTAACGCCGCCTGGGGTACTTTAGTACACCTGATTGCAGAAGAAATGACGGATAGCACTTTAGAGGAACGCCTGGAGTACTTCTACTCCCACTGGCCGCAAGAAACGAAATCCTTCTTTTCTCGCCAAGAAGGGAAGAAACGAGAAGAAATGGTGCGGCGCCTCAGCCGTTATTTAGATGAACACAAAATGCCCGCGGTCACCGAACTCAGTTCTTATGCATTTATCGCAGACACGGCGGTGCTAGCTGCTCGGATAGATCGTCTAGAAGCAGGCGAGGACGGAATTAGGATAGTTGATTACAAGACCGGTAAGACTCCTCCTAGCGAAAAGGAAATCGCTGACCACTTGCAACTTGCCTGCTACCAATTAGTTATAGAAGCGGCGCTACAGGGGGGAAATCAGCGCTCCCGGGAGCTAATGGCACCGGTGCTAGCAGCAACAGCTGAGCAGATTCAAAGCGCTAGCTTGATTTACCTGTCTAAACATATGAGAAAAACTCGCGGGGTAACTGATTATGAAGAAATACCAAAAGAAATGGTGCAAAAACCCTTAAATAACGAGCAGAAAGCACTGTTGATAGACAATATTATGCACGCGGCACAGGTGGTTTCCGGATCGGTATTTCGGGCAGTTGAAAATCCGCAATGTGACCAATGTTCTCTGAAATCTTGTTGTCCCCTAAAGAACGAAGGAGAACAGGTGCTATGAGTAACCCCCAGAAAATTAGCTATTCTCCCGCGCAGATTGCGGAAGCGATTGGACAATATCGTCCTAATGCGGATCAGGAAAAAGTTATTACTGCCCCCATTGATCAACCGATGATGGCGATCGCAGGGGCAGGAGCCGGGAAAACCGCTACTATGGCATTTCGCGTGGTTTATTTGGTGGCAAACGGATTGGTTGCTCCGGATCGGGTACTGGGGTTGACTTTTTCAAATAAGGCCGATGTCGAACTAGGGAGTCGGCTTCATAACTATCTGCAGTTACTGGCCGGGAATCCCGATTTTCCCGAGGTGGCGGAATATCTTACCGATACGGAAACCGGCGGGGTAACTCTGCCAGTAACTGCCACCTACAATGCTTTCGCCAACCAGATTGTGCGTCAATACGGTTCTCGACTGGGGATTTCCCCAGCCTGCACGCTATTGGATGAGGCTCGTCGCTGGCAGATCATGTATGAGATTGTCAGCGAATGGCCAGGGGAACTGACTACCGATAAAAGTATCGCTACTACAGTGTCCAACGCTTTATCTATCGGCTCCCAGTTACGGGACCAGCTTTTAGATTCAAAACAGGTGCGAGTAGGTTTAGTGCAAATGCGGGACCTTTACAGCTCGGGAAGACAGGTAGGAAATTCCAAGAAGCCCAATGCCAGTATGCAAGAATTCTTGGAGTCTTTAACTCATCGGGCAGAGCTGCTGGATATTTTTGCCAGCTATGAAGAATATAAGAAAGAAAATGGCTACCTCGAATATGCTGATCAAATCTATTATGCGGCCATGCTGGTAGCACGTTTTCCCGATATTAGAAAAACTTTGCGGCAACGCTATGACGTGATTTTACTGGACGAGTTTCAAGATACTTCGGTAGCACAATTAAAGCTATTTGCTACTATTTTTGCCGGTAAAGGAGCCATGGCAGTTGGCGACCCCAATCAGGCTATTTACGATTGGCGGGGAGCTTCGGAACTGTCAATGCGAAATTTTTTAACCGAATTTGGCGTGCCAGCTCAAGAAATAAACAATCATATTCAAGATATGCCGATTACCTACCGTAACCGGGAAGCAATATTGCAGGTAGCAAACCAGGTGGTGCTGCCGTTAGCAAAGCTGGCGGCAGGAGAAAGCGCTCAGCAAGTTGAAGATCAAATCCGGGCGCTGATTCAAGCCCCTAGCCCAGAATATAAGTTTGATTCCGTGCCTATGCCGGAGGAGTTCGCGGCCCCGTCCTCCGGTATCAAAGCTAAAGAGCTGGTTACCTGTCCGCAAAAACAAGACGACCCAGGTAATGTCCACTTTTACTTCGCAAAAGACTGTGAAGAAGAAGCGGAATTAGTGGCGGATTTTTTTGCCGAACGCTGGGGAAAACGAGACGAAATAGCTCTCAAAAATAAACAGCTGCCACCGTCAGAACAAGAAAGCCTACCCACAGGGGCAATCCTGCTGCGTAAACATTCCCAAGGACCCCTAATCGCCCAGGCCCTGCGTCAGCGAGATCTTCCGGTAGAAATCACCGGGGTAGCGGGGCTGATATATGATCCGGCAGTTGCCGATGTGATCGCCGCGCTGCAGGTATCCGCAGATGCCGGTCGGGGCGATTCCCTTATGCGTCTAATTAGTGGTTGCGGTGTAAGCCCGGCCGATATTGATCTACTGTGGCGCTGGGCCAAACATTTAGCGAACCCCGAGGGGATCCCTGATATTGAGCCCCAAGCATTCTTGATGGATGCGTTAGATAACCTACCAGAGCCGGGTTGGACTCCCCCCGGAGCAGGCAGCGGGTTTAGCGAGGAAGCATATCGGCGCCTAGGTATCTTGCGATCCCAACTAGCTTCGGTACGTCGGCATCTCCATGACCCCTTGGGATTATTGGTGCAACGCACTATTTTCGCCTTGCGCCTGGATCTAGATGTTAAAGTTCGTTCAGATGGGGGAGTTTCACAGCGTTGCCTCGAAAGCTTTGTGAAGGTCGCCCGCGAATACGAATCCACCGGGGTAAGCGTAAATCTTCCTAGCTTTTTAGATTGGCTCCGTTTAGCTGATGAGCAGGGAACCGGCCTAGATATGCCGTTACAAGAGCCCAACCCGAATGCTATTCAGATCATGACCATCCATGCCTCAAAAGGTCTGGAATGGACCTGGGTAGCGATTCCGGGGCTCGATGAGAACCGCACCTATCAGGGGAATCTTCCCAAATCTCCTTTTAAGGTAGGTAACGGCAGATGCAGCGAATCATCCTGGATCAAGGACATTGCGATGATTCCCTATGATTTGCGTCCAGACAAACAAGTACTTCCTACTATCGAACGGGGCCTGGAAAACGGGCAGTATGATTTCGAAAGTCAGTCATATGCAACTAATGCCAGAGTGCTGGACAGTTATAAATGTGCTTTAGGTTTCACCTCGCAGCTAGCGGACCGGCGTCTGGCATATGTCGCCTTCACCCGTGGTGAGTCAGAATTACTAATAGGAGGGAGTGCGCATACGGCCGGGACTGTAACGGAGCGAGTGCCCTCCCAATTCTTGGCGGAAATAGATAGCACCGGAAAAATGCGGGAACTTCGGAATCGAGAGCCGGCAGCAGACGAGGAATGGGACCCGGCTCCCCGCGAAATCTTGTGGCCTACGCCCCCGTCGGGGCAACTATCACGACTATCAAGTTCCGCAGCCGAGCTTAGTGGGTTAATCTCCAAGATTGACGTTAATCCCTTCTTGAATCGGCTGCTAGCTGCTAACAGTGAAGAGGAAGCTTTAGACCTGGCTAGAAATCACTCTGCTTGGATGCAGCAGGCGGTGCAGTTAACCCGCGATCAACAAGCGGAACTGCAAGCTCGTTTTGAAGTGGAGCTACCTATTTCCAGTGGAGTTACCCGAGCTCGAAGACTGCAGGAAGATCCCGCAGATTTCGCTTTGAAGCAGCGGCGCCCGGTGCCAGAGTTTGCTACCGGCGGCGCCGCTTTAGGAACTTTGTTTCACGAATGGGTGGATCAAGAACTACGGGGAGCTATTTATTCTTTGCCCCGAGATTTAGATTCTGGGCTGCTCAAGGCACTGCAGAAACTGCAACAGAAATGGAAAAAAGGGAAAGTCAATCCTGGGCGCGGCTGGGAATATCTGGAATCAGAGATCGAATTTGCGGCGCCACTGGCCACCAAATTGATAGCCCGCATCGATGCGATCATGCGCAATCCGGTTAGCGGTAAGGAAACGATAATTGACTGGAAAACCGATTCCTTAACTTTTGATAGTACTGGCAATATTTCCGGCGAAAGTGAGGAAGCGGTGGCTAACTATATGCGTCAGATCAACACCTATCGCCTGGTATATGCCTATTCTCGCGGATTACGCTTAGAAGATATCGAGGCAGCGCTATATTTCGTACGTTACGATCTGCTGTGTCCTTTGGAGGAGTGGCATGAGCGCCTGCAGCTTCCCCAAAAACTAGAAGAGTTATTTCCAGACCTGGTTTAAAACTACGAGGACGCGTCCTCGCCAGAATCTTCGGTCTTATCTGCCGCTGGTACCGGCCCGCTCTCCTCCTCCGGAAAGGAATCCGTAGCTTCAGGCATAGAATCACTGACGGGGGAGGGAGAGATAGTTGTAGGCTCGGTTTCCTCCTGCGCTTTATTTTCGCGGAGGGCGGGCAAAAGCCCAGTGCTATCTAAAGTATCTGCCAGCTGCGTGATCAACTCGCGGGCGTCAGCGATAATGTCTTCACTATTTTGGTGTACTCCGTGCATTAGCCATTCCAACAGGACTAGCTCGGAGTTAAGTTCAATCCGGGAGCTCAGTTTAGGGTCATCCTCTAGACGGGCTTTGCGGTATTGGGCAAGTACATCGCGGGCAAACTCGTCAGAGGAGGAAGAAACTACCCAGGCTAAGTCGCGGGCAGGGTCTCCGAATCTGGCTTGACCGAACCCGGTGATTCCGGAAATAGTTTCTCCCTCTTTATAGAGGCAGGACTCTTGTAGATCTGCGTGGATAAAGGCGCTAGCAAAACGCCATAGGGAAATATCTTCTAAACGTTCTTCCCAGCGTTGCCAGAGCCGAGGAGGAATCGCTTGGGTTGGGGCAGCTTCATCTAGCAGGCTCAACCAGCGGCGGCGAATCTGGTCTGCACTAAAGGTAGGACGATCAGCTGCTTGCAGAATCCGGGCGGGCAGATCGTGTAATGCCGCCAGAGCGCTTCCTAGAGATTTTGCCAGTTTTTCTGAAATGGTCAAATCTTCTGGGCGCGCGGGTTCTCCCCGAAAGGCGGGATGGACCAGGGCGTGTTTTCCTCCCACTATCCGTACTGAGTGAGCCGGCCAGGGCAGAGAAAAGGGGAGACGTGCCCCATCGTGGGAGATCGCCTCCATAATTTGAGTTTGGGTTTTTAGCTGGATCTCGCCGTGCTCAGTCATGGGAGAAGAGACTAGCCACTTGCGGTCAGCAGCATCTTTTACAGCGCATATGCGTAGGTCATCGGTCTCAAATTGCGGCGGACAGAGTGAAACAAAGTCAGTCTCGGGCAGTGCTGCGGCTGCCATTGCCGCTAGGGGGAGGAAATCGTCCATGTCATTCACGGTTTCAGGTTATCAA
>CAMYAU010000085.1 GCA_947253735.1 uncultured Varibaculum sp.
CCACCCCGACTTCATCATCGCTGTATTCGATGGCGTAGTTTTCAGTGCATGCTTCCTGCGCATATTTCTTGGCTACGGCCAGATCCTTACAGCCGAAAATGGTGGCGGTGGGTTTGCGGCCAGCGCATTCATTGGCTTTAACCGGTCCAGCGATCGCTACGATCGGGGGTAACTTGTCATAGCCATTTTCTTTTGCGATCCGCCTAATAGCGGTAGGTAGCTGCTCAATAATTCCCTTTTCGTCGGGGCAGAAACCTTTGGATGTTAGCCAGATTGCGTCTGCTTTAGCCATTCCTGCCAGTGCCATCTCGGTAACTTTGGGCACCCCTACAGAGGCGACCGACATTACTACGACGTTAGCCCCCTCTAGAGCTTCTGCCAGCTGGTCACTACGATAGGTTTTTACTCCCTTAGCCAGGGGTTCCTTGGTGCGAGGATGGGGTTTTCCGGCCTCTACTGCATCAAGTAGATGATCGTCTAGCCAGGTTCCCCAGAGGCGTACTTCCCAGCCCGCATCTGCTACTGGAGTACAGAGGGCAGAGCCCATAGCACCCGCACCTAGAACAGTAATAACACTCATTTTTTCTCTTTTCTTTTACAGCTCGGCCGCCGGAGACTCGGGCTTAGTGGATGGATATTTACGGGACAAGTTATGCAAATCTTCGAAAATGTCTTGCAGGCGCGGATAGAGTTTGCGCTGCACGCTGGCCACTTCCTGGTAACGCTGGTGTAGCTCCATATCCGGTTCAATGGTTTCGCCATAGTGTGCCATCTTGCCCGCGGCAGTGGCGACATCATTGGTGCCGTATACCCCGGTAGAGGCCATGGCTAGCACCGCAGCCCCCAGAGCTGAGATTTCATCTTCGAGGCAAACGGTGATCGGCAGACCGGTGCAGTCTGACATGATCTGCCGCCACAGCCGGGAACGAGTGCCGCCGCCCATGGCGCGTAATCCTTCGAGTTTGACTCCGGTACCCTTTTCAATGGAGTCCAGGTTCAAGCGCATTTCGAAACCGATCGATTCCAGGATGGAACGATACATGTGAGCCCGGGAATGGGTTCCGCGCCAACCAACTACTGCACCGCGTGCTACTGAATCCCAGTAGGGGCTTTGTACTGCGTTCCAGTAGGGCAAGGTGATCAAGCCTTCACAGCCCGGCGGAATCTGGGAGGCAGCGTCGTCGAGGGCGGGATCTGGTTCGCCCAGCAGTTTGGGGTCACCGAGGGCTTCCCTAAACCAACCGGCCAGGTAAGACCCGGAGGACTGGAGTACTTCAAATACGTAGTTTCCGGGGATTCCGGAAACGTGGGTGCGGAATACCGGGTCATAGCGATATTCAGGGGATTCCACGCCTGCGTTCACCGCGGTACCCAGGTTCAGGAAGGCAACTTCGGGGCTGGTAGCGGCGGCTCCGATACCAGCGGCCTGTCCGTCACCGAGGCCGGCAATGATCGGGATTTCTTTGATTCCCCATTCGGCTGCCAAATCGGGCAGTAGGGTTCCCATAGGTTTGGAGGGTTCTACCAGGTCGGCCATTTGTTCGCGGGTGACGCCGGCGATCTCCAATAGTTCGGGAGCGTAGTCGCGTTTTTGGACGTCGAAAAGTCCTAGAGAGTCGGTGGCGGCTTGTGAAGACACCCATTTTCCGGTTAGGCGGTACGCGATATAGCCGTGAACTTCGACAACTTTGTAGGCATTCTTGAAAACTTCGGGTTCGTTTTCTTTAACCCAGGCCATCTTGTAGATACCAGGGGTTACACCGGCGGGCTTACCGGAGAGTTGATGAATATGTTCACTTCCGTATTTACGAATTTGGTCGGTGGCGCGTCCGTCTAGCCACAAAATTCCGTTACGTAAAGGACGGCCTTCCTTGTCAAAGGGGGCGAACGATTCGCGTTGGTGGGTGATGCCGATAGCGGCTACCCGTTCGCGATCTTTGGCAGAGATCTTGGATAGTACTTCCCCAATTACAGCGTAAACGCTTTCCCACCAGCGCAAAGGATTGTGTTCGTAGTAATCCATTGCGGGGGTGTGCAGTTGAATATTGCGTTTAGCGGTATGCCAGACGGTACCGGCGGCATCTACCAAAATGGCTTTTGAAGAGGTCGTGGAGGAGTCGATCGCTACTACCAGGGGCCCTTCGGACAGGCGTTGCTGTTCTTTAGTCATATTTTTGCATTCTCCTTTGAATGTGGAAGCTGACTTTCATAGCGTAACCAATACGTAATAAAAATACAACACTTTTCCTGTTTTATTTAACAGTTATTTTGTTAAGTAGCTGGTTTGGATCAGTTTAGCCTGCTTATAGGATTTTCAGGGCCAGTAATTCTGGGCAAGACTTTTATAAAACTTGGGGAGCTGGGTACGCCCTCAGTAGGATATGAGCTGAAAAGGGGAGCAGGTGCATATGCAAGACGGTCAAGAACGGCAAGTTAACCCATACGAAGAAATAGCTAAGCAGGCGAAAAGGGGAAGTGGAGGAATCGATCCCGATTTGCTGCCTTACCTAGTGGAGGCAGATCGGGAGGAGCGTATCGATTTACCGATTAGCCCGGAATCGGACCAGGAAGCACAAGGGGACCGCCTCCGCGAAGTATTAGAGGCTGGGGGATTTGCTTTTCCCGCTGAGCTTGCAGACCCGGAGGACAGAGAAGAACAACTGCCCGAAAAAGAATCTATGGCAGCTCCAGTACGGGAAGTAACAGCGAGTAGCCCCACTTCGGATGCTGCCCTACAAGCCGATTTTGAGGTAGCCCAAGTCTATTCCCGGATCCTCACGCGGCGTCCGGAACATAATATTTCGCCCACTAAAGCGCGGATTGAGCGCGCCCTTGACTATCTTTCGGATCCGCAACTGTCTTATCCCAGTTTGCATATTGCCGGCACTAATGGAAAAACTTCAACTGCCCGCATTGCTGACAGTTTATTGAGTGCCCAGGGGCTACGGGTGGGCAGGTTTACCTCCCCCCATCTAGTCAGCGTGCGGGAGAGGATCTCGATTGACGGGAAACCGATCAGCCCTCAGGAATTTTTGCAGGCTAACCAAGATGTAGAACCGATTATTGCCCTCGCTGATAAAGAGGGTGAGAGCGCTGGTCAAGGGCGTCTTTCATTTTTTGAATATCTAAGCGCTTTAGCCTTCCAAGCCTTTGCTTCTGCCCCAATTGATGTTGGAGTAATCGAAGTAGGTATGGGAGGACGCTGGGATTCCACCAATGTTCTCGATTCTGCGGTACAGGTAATCTGCCCGATTTCTTTCGACCACGAAAAATGGTTGGGAAATACCCTCGCTAAAATAGCCAAAGAAAAGGCAGGGATTATTCGTCCCGGTGCCACGGTTATCTGCGCTCCACAAGCAGAGGAAGCTCTGCAGGTGATTAGGCAAGCCTGCCAGGCGAAAGGTGCGACTTTGCGCCTGTATGGGGAAGACTTCCAAGTTAGTGATCAGAAAATGGCGGTTGGGGGACAGATGTTTACCCTCACCACGCCGGCGGCTACCTATCAAGATCTCTATTTGCCCCTATTTGGGGGGCACCAGGCGGTAAATGCTGCCCTGGCAATTTGCGCGGTCGAGGCGCTCGGGGCCGGTAAACCTTTATCGGAGGAAGTGTTAGTTAGCGGTCTGGATGCGGCGCGTTCACCAGGACGCCTAGAGGTGTTGGGGGGCTCGCCTACGATCATTGTTGATGCGGCCCATAACCCGGCCGGGGCAGCATCTTTACGAGCCGGGATTGAGGATGCTTTCGGCTTCCAAAGAATTATCGGGGTATTTTCCGCTATGGGTGACAAGAACGTGGAAGGTATTCTCACCGAAATGGAACCGCTGCTTGACGCGATTGTAGTTACCCCAATGGAGGGGGAACGGGCCATGGATATGGTGGAGTTGGCTAAAATCGGTGCCGATGTTTTTGGCTCGGAACAAACATTCGCGGCGCCTAATCTCTTGGATGCGGTAGATCAGGCGGTATCCCTAACCGAAGAAGGGGATCTGCCTGCCGATGCGGTTGGGATCGTAATTTTTGGTTCGGTAGTCCTAGCGGGACAGGCACGCCAGTTACTGGCGGCACGGATAAAACCGGAAAATAATCCCCAGTAATGCCGAAAGCCTGCAAGTGATGAGCAAACTCTAAGTAAATGTGAAAAGATATTAGGGTGACTCTAACCCTTGCAGTCGACGCCTATATGCTTGCTGATGCCAACCTGGTCGGTTGGGCATGGGCGATTGATCAAGACAATTGGGCCTGCGGATACGTGGAAGATTCTGCGTCAATATCGCAGGCCCAGTTTCGGGCGATATTTTCTTTTGTGCGCCGGTATCACCGGATTCACGAACCGCTGGTGATTTATACTTCCTCTGAATATGTCGCGGCAGTGCTGCAAACCTGGCGGCATCAGTGGCGCAGTAATAACTGGCGCAAGCTTGATGGAATGCCGGTTACTGATCTTTCTTTGATCCGCAATATTGATCGCTATCTAGCGGGTAAATCTTTACAGGTAGCCTGCGCCGGATCTAAAGAACAAGACCTGTTGACGCAGGCGCATGTTCATGCCCGTGAAGTTGCCTATGCGCGCCGTGATGGGCAAGAAATAGACCTGGGACCAGGACTTAAATGCGACCTAGCGAACGAAGATCAGGGTCGTAAAATATTGAAACCAGCTGTCAAAATAACCCGGTTAGCACAGGTGTCAGAATCAATTCCCGATAATGTAACTGAGTTTCCCCGAAAGTATAGACGCAAAGAGGTCTCAAATTCCCGTATGGGAAATATTCGTTCCGGTCCGGTAGCAGTTGGAGGGATTGGCTCTCCCGCACGGGGAGCAGCAGCAAATCTGCGCGCGATCACTCAGGTAGTTAGGGATGAAGATCTACGTTTTCAAAAATATTGCGCCAGTGCTGATCGGGTACATATCCGGGAAATGATGCATCCGGATTTTATGTCCATCGGGGAACTGGGGGTTCCGATCTCCAGCACAGAGGCGGCGGCGTTACTGGCAGAAGATCCGCCTTCTCCCTCGGAAGTGGAAGTACGTGAACTGGGTCCCCATACCGCCCAAGTAATTTATTTTGATTCAGCGTCGGTACAGTCTTGGATTTGGATACGTTACCAAAATAATCAAGCCCGGCTGATTTTCCAGCAGATCACTAAACGTCCCGCAGATATTTTTGGAATGTAAGCGTAAAAAAGTTGTTGGTGGCTCCGAATTTTTGGAGCCACCAACAACATTCAACCTATTGATTTATTTCAGTAGTTAAGAGACTTATAGCCCTACCTCGGCGGAAAAATCTCCTTGTTCTAGGCGATGCTTTACCGTGGTGAGGTAGCGGGCCGCGTCTGCACCATCAATCAGGCGGTGGTCATAAGACAGCGACAGGTACACCAGGGAACGCACTGCGATGGTGTCGTTACCTTCGGAATCTTTAACTACCATTGGACGGCGCACGATGGTGCCGAGCCCCAAGATTGCTTCCTCCGGGTAGTTAACCACTGGAGTATCGAAGAGAGCGCCGCGCGAGCCAGTGTTGGTAATCGAGAAGGTGCCGCCAGACATTTCATCGATGGAGATGGAACCATCGCGAACTTTGGCGGCCAGCTCATTGATCTTGCGGGCAATAGCGGCGATCGTCAAATCACCACAGTTCTTGATTACCGGTACCATCAAGCCCTTTTCCGAGTCCACCGCGATCCCTACGTTTTCGTGATCAAAGTAGGTGACTTCTTGGGTTTCATCGTTTACCCGTGAGTTGATCTTGGGGTGAGCTTTCAAGGCTTCTACCGCAGCTTTCACGAAGAACGGCAGGAAGGATAGCTTGGTGCCTTCCCTCTGCGCGAAGGAATCCTTGGCGCGAGCGCGCAAGTTGGCTATCCGGGTAACATCTACCTCTACCACGGTGGTCAGCTGAGCGGTGGAGGCTAGCGAGTTCATCATATGCTTAGCAATGGTTTGCCGCATCCGGGAAAGTTTCTCGGTCTTGCCACGTTCTTGAGCCGGCTCGATAGGTGCTACCGCATTGGGTGCAGCCGGTACCGAAGCTTGTGATGCTTGCGGGTTTTGTGCGGCCGCCAGTACATCCTCGCGCCGAATCCGTCCGCCTACGCCGCTGCCTTCGACAGTAGAAATATCTACACCCTTTTCGCGGGCTAGCTTACGCACGATGGGGGTGACGTATCCTCCGCTGACCTGCTTAGCTGCCGGTGATTCTGCTTCCATTTGGGCAGTTGGGGCAGTAACTGGTGCTGAGGAGGTAACCGGGGCTTTCGGAGCCGCGGGAATCCTGTCTCTTATACACATCTGACGCTGCCGACGATTCGCCAC
>CAMYAU010000086.1 GCA_947253735.1 uncultured Varibaculum sp.
TGGAAAGACTAAGTAGATGTGAGGAGGGTTTTCCAAGATGATACAAAAAGTATCGAAACGCTTGTTTTTGCTAGTCGCTCTGGTGGCGTTAGCGTTAAGCGTTATTGTTCCGCTATCAATGCCTAAGGCGGAGTCGAAGCTAACCGGGCCTGGGTACAAGATCACAGCTAAAACTGGGGCTTCCCCTTGGCACTGGCTGGGGGCACATACTGACCCCCAAAATCCTGGCAAGTTGGTCTGGTGTATCGAACTAGGACCATACCCGATTGAACCGGGAATGACCGTCTCGGTAGATACCCTAGGGGACGCACAGGGCATGACCAACTATGGCGGCGGGGACGTAGATCTAGATTCTATTGCCCAGATCGCCTACCTGCTTAATAAATACGAGAAGGTTAATACTGCTGATTCTCGGGCCGCCTTGTCTATGATCATGCACTTTAACCTAGAGGTTAATAAAGCATCCGCAAAAGACGAGATGTATTACGTGTGGGGCACCTTGCAAGCTAAATATCCGAACGCCGCAAAACTGGTACGTCAGTACGTAGCCGAAGCACGTAACTCCGGGGTAGCTGGATACCAAAGCGTAAGCCACACTGGGGACAATAAGACTACCGGTAACATTAAGGGCATTGGCGTTAAGAACTCCAACGGCAAGTTCATTGCCGGGGTGCCGTTTACCGCGACCCTAAATGGACCGGCGGTGTTTACCGCTACCGGGAAGAATACTTTCTCTGGTAAGACCGCTGCTTCCCCGATTACTTTGGATTGGCGGGCAACCGGCAACGGGAAAGTGGGATTCACTACTGACTTTTTCCATAGTCACACCGCTAAGCGCTTAACCGGGCCTAATGGTCTTCAGCGCATGGTAGCAGCTGCCGACCCTTCAGCAAAGACCCTGCCTGGTAGCGCTTGGCAGGTGATCTATGATTTCCAGCCGATCGCTACCTCTAAGGTGGAAAAGCCGGTAGTTGAAACTGGGGAAACCTCGATTACCGATACCCTTACCGCTAGCGCTGACCCGAAGTATGCTAACCCCAACTGGTTAAAAGACGTAAAGGTCAAGTACGAGGCCGACGTTTACTATATGGGAGAAACTTTGCCTAGCGAAGGTATGCAGATCCCTGCCGGGGCAAATCCGGTAGCAACCACTTCGCTAACCTTTGACGCGCCGGGCACCCAAAAAGCGTCCGTGAACGTAGATAAGCCGGGATTTTACACTTGGGTGTGGAAGGTAGTTAAGAAGAACCAGGCCGTACCCGACCGTATCCACGCGGATTGGACGGACGGTTACGCACTGCCCGATGAGTTCCAGTCGAAGAAGAAGCAAGCTAAGATCACCAGTGCGAAGAACGTTATTAATGTTCACGCAGGCTCGGACGCTAAGACCTTCCTTAACGACTGGGTGAAGGTAGCGGGCTTCCCGACTAACCAGGGGGATTTCAAGGGCTACGGCGGGGCTAAAGGCGACCTGGGCACTATTGACCAGCACCTGTACTGCGTGCCAGATAAAACCAAGCTAGAAGAGGGCGTAACCCGCTCCCTAAAGCCGGTTAAGTCCTGGACCATCCCGGCCAAGAATGGCGATTATAGGGTTGCTGACTACTTCCCGGAGAGCCCTGGTGAACATATCCAAGATATTGATTGCCGAGGGACTTTGGTTTTCGTGTCTGAGTTCGCAGGGGACGATCGGGTAGAGCCGCTGCGCACCTCCGATATGGACCCGAAAGAGTCTTTCCGGCCTGATCACCCGACCATTCACACGATGGCCACCGATAAGGCTGACGGGGATAAATACCTACCGATCAAGGGCAACGTGACCATTACCGATAAGGTTAAGTACACTGAGCTTGCTGCCGGTAAGGAATACACCCTGAAAGCAACGCTTATGGATAAATCTACTGGCAAACCTTTCCAGGATTGTGGCGAGTCGGAAGTTAAGGATTATTCCAAGGCGATTGCTAGCCAGCTGGACGGATTCGAGGTCAAGCTGAAGAAAGACCCGAAAGCTAGCTTTGACGTAAAGACCGCGCTAAGCGCTATTTTGCCCAAAGTCAGCGAAGCGGACCTAGACAAGGCGATTGCTACTTTGGATAAGGACAAGGTTGCTGGCCTGGTTAAGGATGGCAAGTTCGACTATGACGAAGCTGGGAAAGTCCTATCTAAGCTGGCCCTCTCTTTGGATGAGTCGCAAAAGGCAAAGGACTGCAAGCTAGTTACTGCCGAGAAGAAGTTCACTCCTAATCACCGTAATGGGGTTGTGGAGATTGATATTCCGGTACGCGCCGAACTGCTGCGGGGTAAGACCACTGTGGTCTTTGAGGACGTTTTGCGTGAAGGTAAAGAGCCGATCGTGCATCACGATATTAACGACCGCGACCAGACCGTGTATTCCCCGGACGCTAAAACCACTGCCACAGACGGCAAAGATGGGGACAAGACCGTGCTGGGTGGGCGGGTACACATTAACGACACCGTTGAGTACCACTCCCTGAAACCGGGCGAAACCTACACCTTGGTTGGCACCATGATGGACAAGCAAACCGGTAAGAAGGTGGACTGCATGAAAGGTGAGCCTGTCACTTTCAAGGCGGATAAGTCCGGGGGTGGGAAAGTTGATATGGCTTTCTACGGGAATTGCCAAGTTGCTGCTAATAGCAAGTGGGTAGTTTTCGAGGACATTTACACTGGTAACAGTGATAAAGGCACTCACGTAGTTGAGCACCATGATATTGATGATGTTGACCAGACGGTCACCGTTATTAAGTCTGGTGGGGCTGGATTAGCTGTAACTGGTTCGACTTCCCTGATTGCTCTGGGTGCGTCCTTGATGTTGGTTGCTGCGGGCGGGGCAGTAGCGCTGTACCGGCGAAAGATGGCTATGTAACCCCTCCAAAATAATTGAATAGAAGAAGGCCGCTCCTTGGAAGCAGGGGGCGGCTTTCTTTTGCCCAAAAACGCCAACGGACGCATAGCCATCTGTAGAGACAAGAAACCTTACAGGAAGGCCCAAAAAGATGACTTACCGGATCGGCAAACAGGCCGTCGCAATATTAGCGTTTATCGCCCTGGCACTTAGCGTTATTGTTCCCCTGTCGGTGCCTAGAGCGTTTTCTGCGCCGGATAAGGATTGCCATAAAGCCGAAGTAAAAGACTATGCGGGAAAGATCAACAAGGCTGTAGATGAGATCGAAGCATCTAAGCGCCAAAAAGAAGTAACCGGAAAGGTGGATTCTGAGCACGTCGAGAAGTCATTCTTTAAAGTGTTTTACGTTTACGAGTGGGATACTACTATTTTGCGCAAGATTAACCCTGCTATTACCGAGAGGTTAATCCTCACCGAAGAACAGACGAAGCAAGTGTTTGGGGACGGGGCAAAGCGGGAAATGAGCATGACTGGCCCCACCCTCGGTTTGGACAAAAACGGAAAGCCACATTCCGTAGGCGAAGGAGCTGAAACTTTTCACGCCGAGAAGGTAGAAAAGTTCGACCGAGCGATAATGACCAAAATCATCACCGATAAAGTGGCTGACTTCCTAGCGAAGAACCCGCAAGAGATTTGCGAGGGTGATAGCGATACTAAGCCTGGTGATACTACCGAGCCGACTACTGAACCAACTACCCCCGGTAAGGATACCAAGCCCGGAACTGGCACTAAGTCTGGCAGTGACACCAAGCCGGGTGAAACCAGTAAGGACGGTAAGAACCCCGCGCCAGATGCTAATAACGGCGGGCAGAACGCACCAGAAGGCGGCGCTACTAACAGTGGTAATCAAACTGTCTTAGAAGGCAACCAGGCAGCGTTAGCAACCACCGGCGCGGTGGCACTAATCGCTTTGGGGCTGTCCGTAGTGCTAATCGGCGCGGGGGCTACTCTGGCGATCTGCCGCCGCAAGCAGAACGTGTAAAGCGGTTTTACATATGGCGGGAACGTGTAAAGAAAACGAAGAATTTTTTACACGTCGCGCCCTACATAGTTGTCATGGTTATTCAGCACAGAAAACTGCCAAGCCCCGACCATTATCGGTATGCATCGGGGGATTGGGATACGCCCGCCAGTAGAATCCCCGCCATCATAGGGCCGAAAAAAGCAGAATACGACCCGGCTGAGAGGTTCCCTGGGCGGGAGTTTCCCGTGACCACAAGGAAGATCGGGGGGGGCAGAAAGAGAGCCGGAATGTAAGTAGGTCACGGGTGCGACGCAGGGCGTTCGTCCCGGTGACGGTAAGGAAAATCGGTAAGAGAGACGGGGAACAACCGGCCGATCAGCTCACATGAAGTCTGCAACCGCGCCGTGTTCTCTTAAAAACGACCTCATGTAGGGCAAAGTAAAATCGACTTTTCCATACGATTCCTGCTCTATTACCCCGGAGGCGATTAGCCGACTGCGATACACGTTCGCGTGCTGCAAGTTGCCTTCAAACAATGCTTTGGCTATTTCCGAGGTAACTACCGG
Source organism: uncultured Varibaculum sp. (assembly GCA_947253735.1). Lineage (GTDB taxonomy): Bacteria > Actinomycetota > Actinomycetes > Actinomycetales > Actinomycetaceae > Varibaculum. The sequence continues at coordinate 4,457 of CAMYAU010000086.1, forward strand.
GCCGTCGTATTTAGCCATCTCTGCTAGGTAACTGCGGTCAATATCAGATAACCCCTCAAGGGCTGGGATATGGACAGTGTTGCCGAGCCGCTTCATGGCTTCGTTTACACCTATTCGGGCGCTAGCCTCATCTACTATGCCGCCTTTGCTCACCCGCCAGCATTGATAGCCGATTAACTGTATTAAGTATGGGTATCCCTTGGTTGCCTCAGTGATATATTCCGCCGCTCCTTCGGTTAGCTTTTTGCCTCCTTCTTCAAAAGTTTTTACGAAGGCATTTTTCACCGCGTGCAGGCTAACCGCTCCCAGTTTCATCGGGGTAGCCCGGCGAAGAAAAGTTAAAACCTCGTCTTGTAAAACCTCAGATATTACCCCCGGCAGTCCTGCCATAAGCAGACTAATATCTCTGTCTTCCCGGATAAGGTGCTGAATGGTTGCGCCAAGTTCCCTCATTTCTTCCTTATCGGCAGCTTGCACCTCGTCCAGGGTGATTAGAACTTTCTTCTTTGTGCCTTCCAAGACCTCGCGCAAAGATAGGGGAGAGTCATCTCCGCTCCAGTTAACCGCGCCTAGCCCTGCGATGCTGATGCCGGATAAAGACTTGCGGGAACTCCGCTTGCTGAGCATATAGGTAAGTTCCTTGGTAAACCCTTTTCTGGCAGTGAGATCCACACTTATCCAGCCTTGCTTTTTGGCTTCGGCAGATAAAGCATTAAGTAGCACGGTTTTGCCCACGCCCCTGTTACCGGATATGAGGCAAAGCCTGGCGGGAGCACCAGGTCCGTCTACTAAAGAATCTTTGTATTCTTCGATGTATCTCTGCCTACCCACCAATATTGGCGGCGTTTTGCCTGCTGTGGGCTTAAATGGGTTGGGCATGGAGACTTCCTTTTTATATGTCTTTATATCTTTTATATCCTTTATATCTTTTATATCTTCGCGTAGCAACCTTGAGCTGCACTGCTTCTCTCGCGCCCTACATGGGAGGCATGACTGAAAAACAAGAAAATACCGCCCGTAGCATGAAGGACTCGCAACACGTTGCTATCCAAAAATTGCGTTGGATTCGGGAAAAGAAACGGCTCTCACAAAGAGAAGTAGCCAAAAGAATGGGATCTGCCGCTTCGGTGGTGTGATATATCGAAAATGGCAAATTGACACTCCCCACGGATAAATCCGGGGGATTCTTGCTTCATCGTTGATTGCCTCACCCGAAGGATTGGTCTTGCATCTACTCCACAAGCGTTACGGCAAAAGATTCTGCCGTGGTTCCCGAGTGTCCCTCGGTACCGTTTAAGATTCTTATTCCCTCCGTCAAAATGTTTTGAGCGGCGTTTATGTCCCGATCATGCCTAGCGCCACAAGACTTGCATTCCCAGGATCGGATATTTAGAGGCAATGCATCTTCTTTCACCCCGCAAGCATGGCAGGTTTTAGAAGATGCAAACCATCTATCTACCTGGACAAAGATTTTGCCTTTTTCCTCAGCCTTGTATTCTAAGAATCCAAGGAGTGTGGCGAAACTTTGCATGGCGATACTTTTTGCGAGGTGATGATTCTTCATCATCCCAGCCACATCTAGGGTTTCAGCGCATACCACTTGATTCTCGCTAATAATCTTTGCCGTAACCTTATGCAGATGGTCTTTCCTCTTACTCGCTATTTTTTCATATACCCGCGCGACTTTGATTTTTTGTTTTGCCCGGTTATTCGATCCTTTCTTTTTCCTCGACAATTTTCTTTGCTCCCTAGCAAGT
>CAMYAU010000087.1 GCA_947253735.1 uncultured Varibaculum sp.
AGCGCGTCTACCAATTCCGCCACTCGCGCTGGCTTGAATATATTAACCTAAGGCACGCTTCCCGTGCCAATCCACAAGTTTACTACTGCCGCTTTCCCTGCTTAAACGCCTCTTCGATAGTTGCCTCACAGATGGCGCGATCCCCGGCATAGACCACTAGGGACTGCCCGGAGGCAACCGCACGGGTGGGGTTAAGCAGCTCCGCCCGCAAAGTACCGTCTGCCTCTAAATAAACTTTCGCCGGCACTTGTTGTCCGTGTGCCCGATATTGCAAAGTTACTTCTGACTGCCCTTCTAATGCCGGATTACCCGGCTCGGTCAGTAGAACCGCATCGGTGGCGTTGATTCTGTCTACGCTGAGCAACTCGCTGGCACCGACGACTACGGTGTTGGTTTCCATATCGGTACCCAACACATAGCGAGGGCGCCCATCGGCAGCCGGCCTCCCCAGGTTTAGTCCTTTACGCTGCCCGATAGTGAACTGATAGGCGCCCGAGTGGGTGCCCACTTCTGCGCCCTCCGTATCCACGATTTTTCCGGCTTTGCTGCCCAGGTGGGAACGCAAAAATCCGCGAGTGTCCCCGTCAGCGATGAAACAGATATCGTAGGAATCTGGTTTAGCCGACATGGGCAGGCCGCGTCGCTCGGCTTCAGCACGCACCTGGCTTTTCGATTCATACTCCCCTAACGGGAAAACCACTTTCTCTAGAGCCTGAAGCCCCATTACCGCCAATACGTAGGATTGGTCTTTTTCGATGCATTTGGCGCGGTGTAGTTCCACGCCGCCCGGTCCATTCAGTACGCGCGCGTAATGCCCGGTACATACGGCATCGAATCCGAGGGCGTCGGCGCGGGTAGCGAGTTCGCGGAATTTTACGAACTCGTTGCAGCGTACACAGGGGTTGGGGGTGCGGCCACGCCGGTATTCGTTCAGAAAATCTTCTACTACAGTTTCTTCGAAGGTTTCCGCCATATCCCACACGTAGAAGGGAATCCCCAGCATGGAGGCAGCGAGGCGCGCATCGGATGCATCTTCTACGGTGCAGCAGCCGCGCGAGCCGCAACGGTTTTGGGTCTGGTTAGCGGACAGCGCCATGTGTACCGCGGTTACGTCATGTCCGGCTTCTTTGGCGAGGGCGGCGGCGACCGCGGAGTCTACCCCTCCAGATAGCGCTGCTAAAACTTTCATTTATTTCCTCTCCCGCTCTGCTAGTTTCCGGGAGGCGCTGAGGGCGCCCGGTAATGCCTGTAACAGCCGGTCTATATCCTCGTCCCGCGTGGACCAGCCGAAGGATATCCGTAAAGACCCAAGGGCGTCCTGCTCGCTATATCCTTGCGCCAAGAGGACTGGGGAGGGACGGGCTACCCCGGTGTGGCAGGCGGATCCGGCCGAAGCGCAGATTCCCGCCTGATCCAGAGAGAACAGCAGTCCTTCGGCCTCCGCGCCTGCAAGCGCAAACTGGACAATACCGGGTACTGCCGGGGCGTTGCTGGCGAGTTTTACTCCCGGAATCGCCAGCGCACCTTGCAGCAGTTTTTCCCGTAACTGCTGGTGGCGGCGGGTAGTTTCTGCTAATTCTTGTTGGGCTGCCGCAAAAGCTGCCGCTGCCCCTACGGCGGCGATTACGTCTTGGGTGCCAGCCCTAAGCGCCCGTTCTTGGCCGCCGCCGCGCCGGTCGCTAGCGATTTTTACTTCCCGGCGCGCTAGTAACACCCCGAGGGATGCCGGCCCGCCTACCTTGTGACAGGCGAGCGAAATGGCATCTACCGGGGAGTCGGCAAAGTTTATTTCTTGACGTCCGGCAGCGGCAATCGCGTCAGTGTGGATAGCAAACCCGCTATCTGAGCCGCTCCCGCTACCTTTCCCGTCGACAGAGTGATCGCCTTGCAAGCCCCGTGTATCTGCTGGTGCTTTTTCGCGCAGCAAGTGGCACAGCTCGGAAACTGGCTGTACCACTCCGTTTTCGTTACACACGCTCATCACCGACACCGCCGCTATTTTAGTGGTGTCCAGCCCAGCTACCGCTTCCAGCTCTACTACCCCGCCGCTATCTACCGGCAGTAGCTGCACCTGGAAGCCTGCAGTCTCCAAGTCGCGAGCATTAAGCCCGACCGCATCATGTTCTACCTGGCTAACCACTATTTTGGTGCGCAGGGGATCCTGGCGGCGCGCCGCTTTTGCTAGACCGCGCAGCGCCAGGGCGCAAGAATCGGTGCCACCCCCGGTGAAAATGACTTCTGCCGGTTCGGCTCCCAGCGCCCTCGCCACCCGGGCGCGGGCGGTCTCTAACAGCGCCGCCGCTTTGCGCCCCGCCGCGTGTGCGGAAGAGGGGTTAGCTCCGATTCCGGCAAGGCTAGCGGCGGCCTCATTCATATCCGTTAGTGCCTCAGTGCGTAGCGGCTCGGAGGCAGCGTTATCGAGGTAGGCCAGGTCCACTATGCGTCCAGCGGCTTGATTCGGGACAAGGTGTCCGGAACTACCGTGAACAGATCCCCGACTACCCCGAAATCTGCCATTTCAAAGATCCGTGCCTCGGGATCATCAGAGATTGCCACGATTTTCTTGGCGCCGCGAATCCCGCACACGTGGTGGTGATCCCCGGAAACCCCCAAGCCGATATACAGGTTAGGAGCGATGGAGATACCGGATTGCCCGATTTGGGCGGCGCGATCAATCCAGCCTTGTTCGCAGGCCACGCGGGTGGCCCCTACGGAGCCTCCCAACACCTCGGCCAGCTGCTCGGCCGGACCAAAATCGCCGTTAACCCCGCGCCCGGCGCAAACCACAACTGGCGCTTCAGTGAGACCGGCGTGTGAAGATCCGGTGTCTTCCTGGGAAACTATTTGGATCCGTTTAGTGGATTCCCGCAGCTCTACCTGCAGGTTTTCGGTTTCTACTTCGCCGGCTTCAGCTGCTGGAGCCGCCGAGAGAGAAGTAGTGCGCATGGCCACGATGGGGATGCCGCGGCGAATATAGTAGCTGGTTTCCCAAGTGCCATCGAGTACCGATTTACCGGCAATCAGTTTCCCGTCAGCGACCTTTAGACTGGTCACATCGACGCTGACGCCAGAACCGAGGATGATCGCGCATTGAGCGGCACCATCACGCCCCCAGGAGGTGGAGGGCAAAAGCACTGCCCCGAAGTCACCGCCGCGTACCGCCGAAACCACTAGGTCAGCTAGGACCGCCCCTAACTGCCAGGTTCCGGTTTCTTGCGGGTCAAAATAGCGCACCGCCTGTACCCCAATCTGGGAAAAATGCAGAGGAGAAATAGAGGAGGGAGCAAGCGCCACTACCTTACCGCTAGTGATTTCGCGCGCCAAGGTAATCAGGCGTGCTGCCGCTACCGATAGATGCTGGGGCCGAGCCGCATCCGGGTGGGCAAAAACTAAAACATCTTTTTCTATTTTTTCGCTCACGGTTTCCTCCTACTTCTCCTGCGCAAAACCGGCTTCAACTAGGTACTTCGCTAATGCTTCCCCGGCGTTAGCCGAGTCGGTAACGATAGTTCCCTGGTTTTTAGTTTGCTGATATAGCTGGGCGTCCAACACTTCGGTGCCCGAATCAGCGGCTCCCACTTCTTCGGCACTCAGCTCTAACTGAGCCAGGTCCCACTGCTCTACCGGTTTCTTCTTGGCCGCCAGCATTTCCTTAAACCCGGGATAGTGCGGCCGGTTAGCCTCGTCATTTACCGAAAGCACCAGGGGGTATTTTACGCGCAAGCTGAGAGCAGTTCCCTCTTGATAACTGGTGGCTGCCACGGCCTCTTCGCTGAAACTAACCTGGGAGGCATCGGTAATCACCGGCAGCTGCAAGGTAGCAGCCAGGGCTCCCGGTAGCATCGAAGTCATTCCGTCCAGAGAGGAAGTGCCACATAGCACTAAGTCAACGTCGCCGATTTTTTCGATCGCTTTGGCTAACACTCGGGCAGTCACGGTCACATCCGAGCCTGCTAGAGCCGGGTCGCACAAGTGGTATGCCCGGTCTGCACCCATCTGGAGGGCGCGCAGCAAGGCTTTCTTCGCCCCCTCTGGCCCCATAGTGAGCGCAATAATTTCGGCATCCGGTACTGCTGATTTCGCGCTGAGCGCCGCCTCAATTGCGTTCTCATCCAGGTCGTTTAGGGTATCTTCTTCCCCGCGTACCAAACGACCATTTTCGATGCGCCGCTCAGACTGCGGGTTGGGTACATGCTTTACAGTTACGACAATCCTCATAGTTCTACCTTGCCACAAGCTTTCGCGGTGAAAAAGTGAGAAGCCCTACCCCTTTGCTAAGGGAGGAAAGTGGTCGTCTCCTAAAACCGGTCAAAACCTAGGAATAGCTCTATTGAACGCCAGTCGATAGGATTGGATACGTGTCAAGACAAGTATTAGACGACTTTTTTAGGCCGTCCAGCCCCTATGTGCATGGCGGCGCCGCCGACCCCAGCCGGCTAGGGGTTCACTTGCAAGGCAACGGGGTGGATATCGCAGTGGTTGCCCCTAATGCCCGCGCGGTAGAAGTCTGTTTTTTCACTTCCGCGGAACCTACCGCTCCGGAAAGTCGCTACCGGCTTTTGGGACCGGTAGATGGCATCTGGCATGGACATGTAGCCGGGGTACTGGCCGGCACCTATTATGGTTTTCGCGCCTGGGGGCCTTGGGATCCGGAACGGGGACACGTTTTCAACCCCTATAAACTCGCCCTCGACCCTTATGCCCGCGCTATCAGTGGCAATGTTCATCTTTCTAGCCAAACCTACGCCCATAAAACCGATGATCAGCTTTACCCGCTACATCCCTTCCAGCTCGACCCCACCAACTCGGCTCCCTATACGGTGCGCGGGGTGGTCACCGGTAAAGAGTTTGATGTAGCCCCCGGACCGGCGATTCCTTGGGAAAATACAGTTATTTACGAGGCACACGTTAAGGGACTCACCAAACAGTTGCGGGGAGTACCGGAAGAATTGCGCGGAACTTATGCGGGACTAGCACACCCGGCCACTATCGCCTACCTGAAAGACTTAGGGATCACCACGGTAGAGCTATTGCCGGTACATGCGAAACTGTCAGAAACTTTCCTAAACGAGCGGGGATTAACTAACTATTGGGGTTACTCCACTCTGTCGTATTTCGCGCCGGAACCTTCTTATGCCACCAAGAATGCCCGCATGCTTGGTCCCATGGCAGTACTCGACGAGTTCCGAGGTATGGTATCAATTCTGCACCAAAACGGGATAGAACTACTGATAGACGTGGTTTACAACCATACCTGCGAAGGCGGGGGTGACGGGCAGGCGCTTTCTTGGCGCGCCCTCGATAACGCCATGTATTATCGTCTGGATTCCCACGGTGCCAGCATCGATTATTCCGGTTGCGGTAACACTCTAGATACCGGGCATCCGCGAGTAATTCAGATGATTCTAGATTCTTTGCGCTATTGGGCTGGCGATGTAGGGGTGGACGGTTTCCGCTTTGACCTGGGGGTTACCTGCGGGCGGGGCGAGGAACATTTCACTCGTTTCCATCCTTTCTTCCAAGCCTGCCTGGATGACCCGGTTTTGCGGAATACGAAAATGATCGCCGAGCCTTGGGATATGGGGCCGGATGGCTGGCGCACCGGAGACTTCCCTCTCCCCTTCTCTACCTGGAATGATCGCTATCGCGACACCGTGCGTGGTTTTTGGGTGGCTGATGGGCGTGCTCAGTCCCGCGGTGAATCCCGGGGCGCTCCTCCTTTTGAACTGGCTTCCCGGCTTTCTGGTTCCCAAGACATGTATGGGGTTGGGGATATTCCCGCGGTACGTCCTCCTCGCTGTTCGATTAACTTCGTAACCGCCCATGACGGTTTCACCATGGGGGATTTGGTCAGCTATGACCATAAACATAACGAAGAAAACCTAGAGAATAACCGGGACGGCTCCCCCAATAACCTGTCTTGGAATCATGGTAGTGAAGGGCGGGCGTTCCAGCTCAGTAATGAAATAGAACCGGGGACAGATGGCGATTCCCCCTTGGCAGAGCTGCTCGCCGCCCGGGTACGGTCTGCGCTCAATCTGTTCACCACTATGCTTATTTCTTCCGGGACTCCCATGATTTTGGCGGGCGACGAGTTTGCCCGCACCCAAGGGGGTAACAATAACGCCTATTGCCAAGACAATG
>CAMYAU010000088.1 GCA_947253735.1 uncultured Varibaculum sp.
AAAGTAGCACACAATCAGCGGGGCGGCGTGATCCCACAAAATCATAGCTATTTCCGTTTCGCTCGTTTGCTTTCCATCCGTCTTCTGCTGCTTTAATACTCTATCGTTAACCCTGAATTTATGTACCATCTCCCGTAAATCGAGATAAGCACCGGCGTTACGGGAAAATACTAGGAGCGTCTTCTGGTGCTTTGGATGGCGCTTCCCTAAACCTTTGACCTTCTTTTCTCTGGGGCGACTAGTTAATTAAGAGTGAGGGGCGGCATTATTTGGTGACGTGGTAAGGGCGATATGCGGTACTATAGTCCTATATCTTGATGTCGAGGTACCTATTGAGAGGACGTGCAAGTGGACCTTTACGAATATCAGGCTCGCAATCTATTTCAGGCGCACGGAGTTCCCGTGTTGGCCGGGATTGTAGCCGAAACCCCTGAAGAAGCTCAAAAAGCTGCCGAGAAACTCGCCCACCCCCTCCTCGTGGTTAAAGCGCAGGTCAAGACGGGAGGGCGGGGAAAAGCTGGGGGAGTGAAACTCGCTCGTAGCCCTCAAGAGGCGCGCGAAAAAGCCGAAGAAATCTTAGGTCTGGATATTAAGGGACATACTGTGCGCCAAGTGCTGATTGCCGCTGGTGCCGATATCGCTTCCGAATACTATTTCTCCATTCTGCTGGATCGTTCAAACCGCCGTCACCTGGCGATGTGCTCTAAAGAAGGCGGTATGGAGATAGAGCAGCTGGCTAAGGAACGTCCAGAGGCGCTGGCGAAAGTTCCCCTTCCGGTTACTGGCATTGATGCGGATATTGCTCGCAAGATTCTTAAAGAGGCCGGTTTTGAGGATGAAGAGCTCATTAACAAGATCGTGCCGGTGTTGGAGGGGCTTTGGGATGTTTATCAGGGTGAGGATGCCACTCTAGTTGAGGTTAACCCCCTGGTATCCACTGAAGAGGGCGAGATTATTGCCTTGGACGGGAAAGTTACCCTGGACGATAATGCCCGTTTCCGTCACCTCGGTCACGAGGAACTAGTGGATAAACGAACCGAAGATCCCCTGGAAGCCAAAGCCAAAGAAAAAGGCTTGAACTATGTGCATCTGGAAGGCCAGGTGGGGATTATTGGTAACGGTGCCGGCCTGGTGATGTCGACTTTGGATGTAGTTGCCTACGCCGGGGAAGAATACGGGGTGAAACCAGCGAACTTCCTTGATATTGGGGGAGGCGCCTCCGCACAGGTAATGGCCGATGGACTCGATATTATCCTGGGTGACCCCCAGGTTAAATCGGTATTCGTAAACGTATTCGGGGGGATTACCGCCTGCGACCAGGTGGCTACCGGGATTGTGAAAGCAATCGAAATCTTAGGTGATAAAGCTACGAAACCGCTGGTGGTGCGCCTAGATGGTAATGCGGTGGCGGCCGGACGCAAGATTTTGGAAGATGCGAACCTAGAGCAGGTGACCATGGTAGAAACTATGGACGCTGGCGCCGCCCAGGCAGCTAAACTCGCTGCTGGCTGTTAAGAATCGGTAAAAGAATAAGGAGAAACCAAATGTCAGTATTCCTTGATTCCTCAGCCCGGATTGTCGTACAGGGCATGACCGGTTCCGAGGGTCGCAAACACACTCGATTAATGCTAGGGGCCGGCACCAATGTGGTAGGGGGTACCAACCCCAAGAAAGCAGGACAAACGGTCGATTTCGATATCGTCCCCCTAGGAGAAGCCGCAGAAAAGAAAGGCGTTAAAGCCGGAACGGTTTCGGTGCCGGTTTTTGGTACCGTCAAAGAAGCCATGGAAAAAGAGGACGCCAATGTTTCGGTAGTGTTTGTCCCTCCACGTTTCGCAAAAGGGGCGGTACTAGAAGCCGTAGAGGCGGGAATGCCGCTGATCGTGGTGATTACCGAGGGGATTCCGGTACAAGATTCCACCGAGTTCGTAAATGCTGCCCTGGAAAAGGGTTGCCGGATTATCGGTCCGAACTGTCCGGGGATCATTACGCCGGGACAGTCCAATGTGGGGATCACGCCCGCCGATATTACTGGTTCTGGTCCTATCGGTTTGGTATCCAAGTCCGGTACCCTGACCTACCAGATGATGTTCGAGCTGCGCGATATTGGTTTCACCACCTGTATGGGTATTGGCGGTGACCCGGTGGTGGGAACCACCCATATCGATGCGCTCGAGGCCTTTGAAAAAGATCCCGACACCAAGGTAATCGTGATGATCGGTGAAATCGGGGGAGATGCGGAAGAACGCGCCGCCGACTATATCGCCGCTAATGTCACTAAGCCGGTGATTGCCTATGTAGCAGGCTTTACTGCTCCTAAAGGTAAAACTATGGGACATGCGGGGGCTATCGTGTCTGGCTCAGCGGGTACTGCCCAAGCCAAGAAAGAAGCTTTGGAAGCGCACGGTGTGAAAGTAGGAAAGACTCCTTCTCAGACAGCTCAGTTAGCGCGAGAGGCTTTTGAGGAACTTAGTTAACTGACAGCAAGAGCTAACTATAAGAGCCGAATTAGTTTCCTGATAACTAAAAATAGGCAGCTGGGGGCGGGGTCTGGCGTTGCCCCCAGCTGCCTATTTGTTGTCAGGCCTACCTGATCGCGGTGTGCCTAAGCGGTAAAAGAACGAAAAAGTGGAGAATGGTAGGGATGTTGCGCCGACCCAAAGTTCCAAAAATTCCTCGGCAATCTGCTAACGCCAGGGAACAATCTGCGCATACCTCCACGATAAAAACCAGCAGTTCGGCCCAGAAAATTCCGCGGAAAATAGGAGAACCGACCCCTGGGATACCCAAGAAACAAGTGGTTAAGAAACAGGTGAGTGCTGCCCAGAAACACCCGGGCATGAAGAATGGGCTTGCATTATGGGCCGGTAAACTGCGGTTGCCAGGCAAGAAAACCCGAGTAAAACCTCGCGAAACCACCGCAGAATCGGCCAGTGCCAAACCGGAAGTTAACTCCTTCGAATCACGCCCTACTTTCACCCTCAGAATCCCCCGGGGCATTACCCGGATGGCAGCCGCCGCCCTCCTTACCTGCATAGTTCCCTGGTTTATTTTCTTGGGGGTTAGCGCAGCGGTGTATTTTTCCACTTCGGCTAACCCCTGGATGGTAGACACCCTCTGGACAGATTCTCTGGCGGTAGGATCCAGTATCTGGGCTCTCGGGTTCGCGGTTCCCCTGCGGGTCGTGTTGGGGCGGGCCGCCTCTTTATCGGTGTTCCCTCTGGGCTTGTGGATACTCTATGTGTTGCTAGGGGGACGTTTGGCGCGCGCTTTCGTCCTCGATAGTAGAGCAGTTTTATGGGTCTATCCCTTTGTGCAAGCCATAGTCGCCACCCTGGTGGGGTTGGTAGTGCGCGGAGCCTATAACCTGGGGGAACTGTTCTTGTGGTCGCTACTTCACGGTTTCGCGGCCATTATCTATGCCTTTTATCTTTTTGATAGAGATCAGCGTCCTGCTGCTGTAAAACTTTCCCTTCTGCACCCTAAAGCGCGTCTATCAGCTGATTTTGGACGGTTTAAGCAGTGGAGTCAGGCTTTTATTATCCGTTTGCGAAAACCTGATCACGCCTACAGCCAAGATCTCGAAAACCGGCGTCTCGGTATTGACCGCGATGAACGCAGTTGGGACGGTGCAAATAGCACTTGGACGGTTCCTGGCTGGGTTATTTCGGGGCTGCGTGCCGGCTGGCAAATGTTTATGGTCTTCGGGGTTGCTACTTTAATTCTGGTGTGTGTCCAAGTATTCTCCCAGTTCGCAGCGGTAAATAAAATCTATGAACTCTACGGGGTTTCCCTGGGGGCAGGAATCCTGATCTGGGTGGCGCAACTGCTGTATCTACCCACCGTGCAAGCTTGGGCTTTAGCCTGGATTTTGGGGCCGGGATTTCAACAAGGAACCGGTACTATCCGCTCCTTAACCCAGGTGAAAACCGGTCCGATACCGGCAGTTCCCGCTTTGGGAGCGCTTCCGAGTCAAACCCCTGGGTACTGGGTATTGGCGTTAATTGCGGGGCTTAGCCTAGTGATCGGGTACCTGCTATATACCTCCATGGCGCGGGTAGATTTCTTCTCTCACGTAGCTTCTTTCCTGGTGGGATCGCTTTCCTTTACCCTATTAACCACCTGGTTCTGTTTCTTATCCTCTGGTTCCATAGGTGCGGGACGGATGGCTGTTTGGGGGCCAGAGCCGCTCACTGTTGCCGCTATGGGATTCATATTGGTCTGGCTGCCAATCTTGCTGGTAGTGACAGTTGCTCATCCTCGTTCCCGCGCCTATCTGGCAGATAATTTCTTTAGGGCTAAGAGGGCGAGCGCGCGCGTAACCCGCCAGAGCTTGGCGGTAGCGAAGGAAAAAGCAAAAGATTATCGCTCATGGAATCCTTTGAGCGCCGCTAACGCTGCTAAGAATGAGGAAGTAGCAGAAGGCGAACAGACCGCTACCGAAAAAGAAGAAAATGCAACCGAGGAAGGGGCTGCCGTTGAGCCAGCAGAGCCCTCCCTGTCTGCGGAAGGGGTAGAAACCGCAGAAATAGCCAAAACTTGCGAACTTCCGGCAACAGATTCACAAGATCTCCTCAATGATGAAGCGAGTGACAATAGGCAAGAGGCGGGGAAAACTTTTGAGGATATCCCAGAAGAGACCGAAAACGCCCTCGAGACTTCCGAAAAATCCCAAAATGACCAGGAAGTGAGGAACGTCCCCAGCCCGCAAACCCCGCAGGAAACTTTTGCGCGTTCTCGGGGAGCACTCCCGGTTGACACCGAGGAAATAAAAGATCTGGCCACTGATTGGGCAGAACGCAAAACCGATGAAGTTATCGCCAAAGAACGCCAGGAACTGGAAAAAATAAAATCTTCTGCCCAGCGGCTTTCCACAGCTGAGCTGAAGCGGCCAGCAATTAAACGCTCGATTTTTAAGCGGGGCCGTCTGCAAGTGGGCAAACCGCACCGCGACGCTGACGACACCTCCACCCAAGCCATCGAACTTCCCGACCAAGACTAACTTTCGCCGCCGAAGCCAGCAGGGTAGACTGGCACTAACGTGACTGGCGAAAAAAGTGGATTACCACTGGGGAACGTAAAAGGACAGTCGCTCGCCTGGGCTGGACAAAGAATGCAACAAAAGGATCCCGCGTCATGAGCGAAATTAAACCCATAAAACGTGCCCTGGTTAGCGTCTACGATAAAACTGGCCTGGATAAACTGGCGAAAAGCCTGCAGGCAGCCGGGGTAGAGATTATTTCCACCGGCTCCACCGCCCACCAGATTGCCGCTGCCGGGGTAGAGGTAACTGAAGTTTCCCAGGTGACCGGGTTTCCCGAATGCCTCGATGGACGAGTAAAAACCCTGCACCCGTTGATTCACGCCGGGATTTTAGCTAACCGGGAACTGCCTACCCACGTTGCCCAACTAGAAGAACTGAAAGTAACCCCAATTGACCTGGTGGTTTGCAATCTGTATCCCTTCGCAGACACTGTAGCTTCCGGTGCGGGGTTTGCTGATTGCATCGAAAAAATCGATATCGGAGGCCCCTCGATGATTCGGGCGGCCGCCAAGAATCACGCCGATGTGGCAGTGATTGTCGATCCCAGCTCCTATGATGATCTAGCAGCTGCTTTGCAGCGCGGGGGCTTCACCGCGGCAGAGCGCCGAGAACTAGCAGCACGCGCCTTTAACCACACCGCTATTTACGACACCCAGATTTCCTCCTGGTTCGCGAAGCAACTCCAGGGCGAGGACGCGGCTACCACCAGCAGCGGCCTACCCAACTTGGAGCAGTGGAAACCACAGCTAAAGGAACTGCACAGCTTGCGCTACGGGGAAAACCCGCATCAAGAGGCCGCGGTCTACCGCTTCACCGACGAAGAAGGCGGTCTGGCACAGGCAGAACAACTGGGTGGCAAACCCATGAGCTACAACAACTACACTGACGCCGATGCAGCTTGGCGCGCCGCCACCGACCATAGCGAGCCCTGCGTGGCAGTCATCAAACACGCCAACCCCTGCGGGATTGCAATTGCCGAGGACGTAGCGCAGGCACACCTGCTGGCGCACGGCTGTGATCCGCTGTCGGCCTATGGCGGGGT
>CAMYAU010000089.1 GCA_947253735.1 uncultured Varibaculum sp.
ACTTCTTCTGGCCGCTAGAGCGGGTACAAAAGGAAGAGGAAGAGCGGATTACCGCCGCCTGGAAAGACGTAGAGGCTTACGCCGAAGAAAAGGGCGTGACCTTACGCGTCGCAGCCACCGTATTGGCGGTGGAGCGGGTCTTGCAGGCTCATAAGCGGCGCGGCCTCTACCCGTGATCGGTGCGTAGGCAGAAATCCTGCCGGTTAAGGTGATGCTTTTCTCCCCCCGAGCGGATCTATCGCTCGGGGGGGGGGAGAGAGAAAAAAATTGGAAATCGGGGCGCTATTCCAAAGAATTTTTGGGCGATTCGTGACACGCTAGAGGCATGAACGCAAAACCTGTAGCTGTAGATCCAGATATCCTTGCTAACGTTGCCCATGGCCGGTATTTTGACCCGCATTCGGTGCTGGGCACCCACATAGGGGAAGATTCCGTAACGATCCGCACCATAGCTCACTTGGCCGATACAGTGGAGATCGTTACCCCCAAGGGAACTTTCCCGGCAAGCCATGAGCAAGACGGCATTTGGGTGACGGTCCTAGAGGGTACCGATATCCCTGATTACCGGGTACGAACCACCTACGGGGAGGAAACCACAGAGCTAGATGACGGTTACCGCTACCTGCCCACCATCGGTGAATTTGATCTTTACCTGATTTCCGAGGGGCGCCACGAGAAACTGTGGGAGGTTCTGGGAGCTCATCTGCGTTCTTACGACACTGAAATGGGGCAAACCAAGGGCGCATCCTTCGCAGTGTGGGCACCTAATGCCCAGGCCGTGCGGGTTGTTGGCGACTTTAACTATTGGGACGGAGAAGCTTCTTCAATGCGTTCCCTGGGATCTTCCGGGGTTTGGGAGCTATTCATTCCCAACGTAGAGATTGGGGCCCGCTACAAGTTTGAAATCCTGGGACCGGATGGGAACTGGCGACAAAAGGCTGACCCTATGGCGCGCGCCTGCGAGATCCCTCCCCTAACTGCCTCCGTTGTTACTGACAAGCACCACCAGTGGGAAGACCAGGAGTGGATGGAGAAGCGGGCAAAATCTGATCCCCACAACTCCCCCATGTCGGTCTATGAGATGCATATCGGATCTTGGTCTTATGACACCCACTACCGGGACCTGGCCGAAGACCTGGTCTCTTATGTGAAAGATATGGGCTTTACCCATGTAGAGATGATGCCGGTTTCTGAACACCCCTTCTATGGTTCTTGGGGATACCAGCAGACTGGATATTACGCGCCCTCTTCCCGCTATGGCACTCCGGATGATTTCCGCTACCTGGTTGATAAACTGCACCAGGCAGGTATCGGGGTAATCCTGGACTGGGTTCCGGGGCATTTCCCCAAAGACCAGTTTGCACTCGCCGATTTTGATGGCACCAAACTTTATGAGCATCCGGATCCCACCCGCGGCGAACAGCCCGATTGGGGTACCTTGATTTTCAACTTTGGCCGCAATGAGGTGCGGAACTTCCTAGTGGCCAATGCCCTCTACTGGTTAGATGAATTCCATATTGATGGTTTGCGGGTAGATGCAGTTGCCTCCATGCTTTACCTGGACTACTCCCGCGAGGAAGGCCAATGGCATCCTAACCAATATGGCGGCCGCGAGAACCTAGAGGCGATTTCTTTCTTGCAGGAAGCCAATGCCACCTGCTACCGGCTACACCCCGGCATTTGCATGATCGCGGAAGAGTCTACAGCTTGGCCAGGAGTAACTGCCCCTACCGATACCGGGGGCTTGGGCTTCGGTCTGAAGTGGAATATGGGTTGGATGAACGATACTTTGCGTTATCTGCGCGAAGACCCGGTCAACCGGTCTTGGCATCATGGAGAACTAACATTCTCACTGGTGTATGCGTTCTCGGAACACTATATTTTGCCACTGTCCCATGACGAGGTCGTTTACGGTAAGGGATCGATTCTGGCCAAGCAACCCGGTGACTACTGGCGGCAATTGGCCGGGGTACGTTCCCTCTATGCTTATCAATGGTCTCATCCGGGCAAGCAACTCCTGTTTATGGGTGGCGAGTTCGCGCAGGGTGCCGAATGGGATGCTAATCGCTCCCTAGATTGGTTCCTCCTAGATGACGAGCGCAACCAGGGCATACAGTCACTGGTACGGGATTTGAACCATATCTACACCACTGAGCCAGCACTTTGGGATGACGAACATACCGGGTTTGAGTGGATCGAATCTAATGATGCCGAACATAACGTGATCTCCTATGTACGTAAGTATCGTGACGATCACGGCAAAGAACATAAGCTAGTTTGTATCTGTAACTTTGCAGGTAATCCTCACGAAGGCTACCGGGTGGGACTACCCGACGGGGGCGAGTGGGAAGAGCTAGTCAACACCGATGATGCCAAGTATGGCGGCTCGGGGGTTACCAACTTGGGACAGGTCACCGCCGAAGATATGGAGTGGAATGGCCGCCCCTACTCGGTAGAGCTGCGGGTGCCGCCCTTGGGGTGCCTGTGGTTGCGTCCTAAAGAAGACTAATCAGATAGTTCCGGTTTTAGCGGACTTTAAAGGTGGCGCTTTCAAGAAGGATTCCTTCTCGAAAGCGCCACCTTTGGTTTCTTTTTAGATTTTTCGGGAGTTTAAAACTAGTCTCGAGGACGCGCAACTAGCTTTCCGCAAAGCTCACCTCTTTGCTGACACAGATCTATACGTCCACTCCCATAAATGTCAGCACTACTAGCAGCAGGTTCAGGGCAATAATCAGGATCGAGATCAATCCCATAATCCAACGCATACTGGTCGTGTCCTGATACTTGCCCATTAGTTCCCGTTTGCGCGTATAGGCCGCAAGCGGTACCACTGCCAAGGGAATACCAAAAGACAACGCCACTTGAGATATAACCAATGCCCAGGTGGGGTTGGGGTAGAGCCAAAGAATCAACAACGCGGGAATCAAGGTAACCAGACGCCGGGTAAATAGTGGCACCCGGATATGCAGCAACCCGCCCATGATTTCTGAACCCGCATAGGCGCCTACCGAAGTGGAGGCTAGTCCGGAAGCTAGCAGGCCAATCGCAAAAATTACTCCGATTCCACTGCCCAGGGCATTTTCGATAGCGGCATGTGCGCCCTCAATCGTGTCAGTTCCGCTCTTCCCCGAAAGTGCCGAGGCCGCCAGCAATAGCAGCGCAATATTAACCGCTCCCGCGACAATTAGCGCATAGGCCACATCATGTTTGGAGGCGCGTAATAGGCGCGGTAACTCCCCGTCTTTACGTTGGGGAAAACGGTGATTCACCAAAGAAGAGTGCAGGTAAATGGCGTGAGGCATTACCGTTGCCCCCAGCATGGAGGCAGCGATCAGCACGGTGTCGGTACCGGCAAAACGGGGCAGTAATCCCCCCAGCATCCCGGCAGGATCGGGCGGGCTAATCACCAGTCCCGACAAGAAGCCCACGGTGATGATCACCAGCAAACCAACCACGATAGTTTCGAACTGTTTTTGCCGGCGCTCATTCTGGAAAACCAGCAGCGCTAAGGACACACAGCCGACAATAAAACCGCCCGCCAAAAGGGGCAGACCGAATAGGAGCTTTAAGGCGATCGCGCCTCCCACGATCTCTGCCAGGTCGGTGGCGGCTGCAATGATTTCCGCTTGAATCCAAAACGCGATGCGTTTGACTTTGGGTAGCCTGTCCCCCAAGATCTCTGGTAGAGATTTGCCAGTCACCAGCCCCAGTTTGGCACTTTGATATTGAATAACCACTGCCATCAGGTTAGCCAGCACCAATACCCACACCAGCAGGTAGCCATAGCGGGCGCCAGCAGTAATGTTCGCGGCTACGTTCCCCGGATCAACATAGGCCACTGCCGCTACGAAGGCTGGTCCTAGTAACGGAACCAGCCCTTTCTTGGCTGCTGATTTAGCGTCGAGAGCTTTCTGAGTATCCGGCGTCGGTTGCTTTTCCATCTATGCAGCTTCACCTTTCTGCATCAGGAAACTACTTCACCTAAACCAGATCCATACTTTCCCAAAGCTATTTTTCGGCTATCCCTTATATAAGTTTCGTACACCCGAAACATTACTCCGATTTTTCCGAAGATAAAAACCGGTTAGCAAAGCAACTCGACTGCTCCAATAACAAAAGTTAAGGACGGGAGATTTCTCCCCGTTCTGCCCCGCTGACCTCCTGCAAATCTGCAGCAGCAACTAAAATTTGATAACCGCGTTTACCTGCTGACACATAGATTTTTTCTTGGCTAAAAGCAGATTCGTCGATCACCGTTGGGAAATCTTTCTTCATCCCTAAAGGCGAACAAGCCCCTTTTAAGTAACCGGTGAGCGGAGTTAGCTTTTTAAGCGGTAACATCGCGACCTGTTTCACCCCAAAACACCTGGCCGCAGCTTTCAAATCCAACTCGTGCGTAGCCGGCACTACTGCCACGAAGTGTTCCCCCGGTCCACCCGCTAAGACCAGAGTTTTAAATACCAGATTCGGATCTACCCCCAGCTCCTGCGCAATCGTAAGGGCATCCAAAAACTCCCCTTTAGAAGAAACCTGCGTCATTTGCGCATCGATTCCCGCATTCTCGAGGATACGCATAGCATTTGTTTTTACATGTTTCTTCCCCATAAGCTCACCAGCTTCCCGTAGGTGTTTTCTCAGCTAGTTTAGCCCAATCGAAAATTTGGGGATCAAAACACCTTTCTACCGGACACCTTTCTGACGTTCAAAATTTGCAAAAACCTTCGGTTAATTCTCGATTAACGCCCCAAGCTTGGGTAGTATCCTCTGATTAAGTTTACTAAAATTACCTTGAAAACTAACTCCCTAAGAACGCGAGAACCGCCTTGACCGACATCATCGAAGTAGAGGGTCTAACCAAAGATTACCAGCAGTTACGCGCCCTAAATAAGCTAACTTTCCAAGTTCGTCAAGGTGAAATCTTGGGGCTGCTTGGCCCCAATGGCTCCGGTAAATCCACTGCTATTAACTGCATCCTCTCCTTGCTTCGCTTTAACAGCGGAAGCGTAAAAATCTTTGGAAAAGAAATGCGTCCCGACGCCTTCGACATCAAACGACGCCTAGGAGTGGTTTTCCAAGATGTAGCCGTCTTTAACGAGCTAACCGTGGCGCAAAACCTAGAATACTTTTGCGGCCTATATGTGGCAGACAAGCGCGAACGCTCCGCGATGATTGCAGAGGCGGTTCAGTTGGTGGGCTTGCAGGACTACCTAAAGTTTCGTCCCAAGCAGCTCTCAGGAGGCCTGTTACGTCGCTTAAATCTGGCTTGCGGTATCGCCCATCAACCAGAGCTGATTTTCTTAGATGAGCCAACCGTAGCGGTAGATCCCCAAAGCCGCAATAACATCCTGGACGGTATCGTCACTTTGCGTGACCGCGGCGCCACGGTGGTTTACACCACCCACTATATGGAAGAAGTCGAGCAGATTTGCGACCGCCTCATCATCCTCGACAAAGGGGAAATCATTGCCCAAGGCACCATTAACGAACTAAAACAGCTATCCGATATCGAAGAAAAAGTTACCCTGCAAGGGGTGTAGCTACCGCCAGAACTTAAAGCAAAGCTGGAATCTGATCCCCAAATTGAGTCAGTTACCACCCGAAATCGCACGGCCCAGCTAGTTTACCGGCACGGACAAAACCACGTTTCCACCCTCATCGCCCAATTGAGCGAGGCCAGGGTATCCTACGAGTCGATTTACTCGGAACGTCCCACCCTAAATGACGTTTTCTTGCAGCTAACCGGCAAGGAATTGCGAGACTAGCTATGCGGCATCTGATCGGATACAACCTCAAAGTACTATTGTCCAACCGCACCTTGGTTTTTTGGACGCTCGCCTTCCCCATCCTGCTGGGACTGTTATTCAAAGGAGCACTCGGCGACGTTGTCAATAAAGAAGCCTTCGACACCGTGCCGGTAGCGGTAGTAAACTCCCAGATCTACCAGGACAGTACCTTCAAAATCGCTTTCGATGATTTAAGTAAGGAAGACTCCTCCCCCGTCAGCTCTGAAAACCAACCCATTTTGAAACTACGAATGGTAA
>CAMYAU010000090.1 GCA_947253735.1 uncultured Varibaculum sp.
CACTATGAACATCGATTGATTGATGACATGGTGGCTTCTTCCCTTAAATGGGAAGGTGGATATGTTTGGGCCTGTAAGAACTATGATGGCGATGTCCAGTCAGATACCGTAGCGCAAGGTTTCGGCTCCCTAGGGCTGATGACTTCGGTGCTAATGACCCCCGATGGGCGCACTGTCGAGGCCGAGGCGGCGCACGGTACGGTAACCCGGCACTATCGCCGCTGGCAGCGCGGAGAAAAGACCTCCACCAACCCGATTGCCTCTATCTTTGCTTGGACTCGCGGTCTGGCGCATCGCGGCAACCTAGATGGCAGCCCGGAAGTTTCCCACTTTGCCAAGACCCTAGAAGACGTCATTATTTCTACTGTCGAGGGCGGGCAAATGACTAAAGATCTAGCGACCCTAATTGCCCCGGATCATCCCTGGCTTGATACCGATGGTTTTATGAATGTGTTGATTGAAAATCTGTCTCAGCGCCTAAAACAAGATGCATAATTGGGCGCTTGTTAAAGGGAAAGAGGTGAGTGGTTACCGCTCATAAAACTCCTGGTTTAGTGACCTATTTGGGGCGGGCGTGAAAAAGTAGCGTCCGCCCCGAATTTTTTACTGGTTGGGACGAGGAAATAGGCTAGTATTATGTAATGGGCCAGGCGGTCAGAAACCTACTAGATGTAGCATGACTTCAGAAGGGGGAACAGTGGCGAAGAATCCGCAGGCAGATGCGAAACGCTTTCTGTTAGTAATCCCCCCGATGCCACATAATTCTCCAATGCTCAGCACGGTAATGCGGGCGGCCTTTGAAACCGCAAAAATGGGGATTGATTTAATTCCGGTCCAACTGAAAAACGATCAACTTGATATTGACGCGCTAGCCGACAGTGCAAAACTTATCGGCCCGATTCTGCCCCTAGTCTCCTTTAACGCAGAGCAAAATAAGCAGTTACAAAGCCTAGGGGTGCAGGTAGAGCCGGCAATCTTTGCCACCGATTCTCCTATGTATCCGGTGGTGGCTGCGCTTTATGGTGCCTCCGGGCGAGCCATGGCTTCACGGATGGTTTCCTCCGGACATCGAAACCTGGTTTACCTGTGTTCAGATAGCGTCCTCCTGAAAAATCTCAATCAATTGCGTTATGCCGGGGTGCTACAAGGATGCATTTTCGGGGGCTGTCCTACCCCCACCATGCTGACCACCGAATATAACTCTCCCAATCTATCTGGGGAGTTAGTGCAGATGTTCTCTAAAAATCCCGGGGTAGACGGATTTATCTGTCATAACGATTTCTTGGCTATGGAAGTTGTCCAAGCGCTGCGGATGTGCGGGCGGATGGTTCCTAATGATTGCGCGGTAATCGGAGTCGGTAATGCTCCCGAAGGCGCCCTATTTAACCCTCCTTTAACTTCTATTGATTTCAATCCCGAAGCTAGCGGAATAATCTACGCCCAGGCGCTCGGGCAATTCTTGTCTGGTGAAAAGGTTACAGCGCCGGATCCAGCAGAAGTAGACAAAATGATGACGCTGGTTGCCAGGGGCAGTGCCTAAAAACCAGCCTTCCAGAGGAGGAACGATGGGCCAGCCTACAAATTCGGAACCGAAACGGTTAGGAGTTTTAACCTCGGGTGGGGATGCCCAAGGGATGAACGCTGCCGTGCGCGCGGTAGTGCGTACCGCCTTGAAAATGGGTGCGGAGCCCTACGCGATTCTTGAAGGATGGCAGGGGGCTGTTACCGGTGGCGACATGATTAAGCCCCTGGGGTGGTCAGATGTGTCCAGTGTGCTTAATAAGGGAGGCACCGTTATCGGGACAGCCCGGTGTAAAGAATTCCGGGAACGTTCCGGTCTGCGCAAAGCCGCTAAAAATCTAGTTCTAAAGGGGATTGACCGGCTAATTTCTATCGGCGGAGACGGTTCCCTAGCCGGGACCAATGAATTCCATGAAGAATGGCCCAGCCTCCTAGAAGAATTGGTGCAGTCAGGGGAGCTGACCCCGGAGCAAGTCGCCGGACATGAAAAGTTACGAGTTGCTGGCCTGGTGGGGTCTATCGACAATGACCTGGTCGGTTTTGATATGACTATCGGTACCGACTCTGCCCTCCAGCGGATTCTGGCAGCTCTGGATGAACTTTCTTCTACCGCGGCCTCCCATCGTAGGACTTTCGTAGTAGAGGTAATGGGGCGTCACTGCGGATATTTGCCGCTAATGAGCGCAGTCGCGCGTGGTTGTGACTATGTATTTATTCCGGAGGCACCTCCCGAGGAAGGGTGGCAAAAAACCCTCGCAGACAAACTAGCGGCTGGGCGCAAAGCCGGCAGACGCGAATCCATAGTGTTGGTAGCCGAGGGAGCTATCGACCATGAAGGTAACCCTATTTCTGCTAATGACGTCTGCGATGCCCTGGAACAAGAAACCGGGCAACGCCCGCACCTGACTATTTTGGGACATGTGCAGCGCGGCGGTACTCCCTCTGCCTATGACCGCTGGATGCCTACCGCCCTCGGATATGCGGCTGCCTATGAAGTGCTACACCAGGACGATAAATCCCAGCCAGTAATTATTGGAGCCCGTAATAATCGAGTAGCCCGCCTGCCTTTGATGAAAGCCGTTACCGACACCCGCGCGGTAGCCAAGTTTACCCAGGCCAAAGAATATGAAAAAGCCGTGCAAGCACGGGGCCGTTCATTTAGCGAAATGCTATCTCTCAACGCAGTAATGTCAACCCCTCCCCAGGAAGAAGAACTGCCTGAGGGTGCCCGACGGGTAGCGATTATGCATGTAGGGGGACTAGCTCCCGGGATGAATACCGCTGCCAGGGCAGCAGTACGGCAAGGAATCGACCGTGGATTCGAAATGCTGGGAATCTACGGCTCCTTCGAGGGGTTGATGTCCGGTAATGTTAAGCATCTAGCTTGGGAAGACGTTGAAGGTTGGGGCTTTGATGGAGGAGCGGAGCTGGGAACCTTACGTCCGATTCCTAAGGTAGAAGAATACTATGCAATCGGACGAGCTATCGAAGAACAACGCATCGATGCCCTTATCGTAATCGGCGGATACAATGCCTATTTGTCGATCAATCAGATGCGGCAGGAAACCTCGCGTTATCCGGCGTTTAACATTCCGATGATTTGTATACCGGCCTCCATTGACAATAACTTGCCAGGATCAGAACTTTCTATCGGAGCTGATTCTGCCTTAAATAACGCGGTATGGGCCCTGGACCGTATCCGGGAATCTGCGGCAGCCTCTCGTCGCTGCTTCGTGGCTGATGCGATGGGACGTCACTGCGGATACCTATCCTTAATGTCAGGTATCGCGGCCGGAGCCGAGTTGGTTTATCTAGATGAAAACCCATACAACCTGCAAGATCTAGCGAGCGACGTGAAAATGATGCGGGAATCGTTCCGGGATGGTCGTCGCCTCTGCCTGGTACTACATAACGAAGAGGCCGGAGGTAGGTATGACCGAGAGTTCATTGCCTCCGTGTTTGCTCAAGAATCGCAAGGCCTTTTCGATGTGCGCCACTCTGCCCTGGGACATTTACAGCAGGGCGGAGAGCCCTCTCCCTTTGACCGGATCTTAGCCACTCGTCTAGTGCGGGCAGCTATCCAAGAGCTCAGCGAACAATTCGCACAAAATCGAAGCGAGCCCCTAGGTGTGGGGCTGTCAGCTCAGGGCATAGAGGCCTTCCCATTGCTGCAAATGCAACAAAAGGTTGACCCCGAGGTGCGTCGCCCCCTCAACCAATGGTGGTTGCCACTGGTTGATATTATTTCGGTGGTTTCCCGTGACGAATGGGATATTGAAGTTCGACCACTGCCAGTTACCGACCTATAAGCAAAACCAATCTGAACAGGAGAAAACATGAGCGCCCCGATTGACCCCACTACCACCCAGGCATGGAAAGAATTAACTAATCTTGCCGATTCGTTCCAGGCGGATATAGCCGGTTGGTTTGAACAGCAACCCGACCGTGCCGAACAGCTCAGTTTCACTGCCGCCGAATTGCGGGTTGACCTGTCAAAGAACTTGGTGACAGCCCCTGTATTGGAGGCGCTGGCTCGGTTGGCCGCGCAAACCAAAGTTGAAGCTCGCCGCGACGCCATGTTTGCAGGTGAGCATATTAATACCACCGAAGATCGCGCAGTGCTTCACACGGCGCTACGGCGTCCGCAGGAAGATAAACTTGAAGTTGATGGGCAGGATGTTTCTGCGGATGTAGCTGGCGTTTTAGAACAGGTTTACGATTTTGCGGAAAAGGTGAGAGCCGGCAAATGGCTGGGGGTTACTGGCAAACCGATTAGCACGGTAGTAAATATCGGAATCGGAGGCTCAGATTTGGGTCCCGCCATGGCCTACGAAGCGCTACTTCCCTATGTGAAACCGGGACTGCAATGCCGTTTCGTATCGAATATTGATCCCACGGATCTATGCGAAAAAGTGAAGGATCTGGATCCGGAAACCACTCTGTTTATCGTGGCCTCCAAGACTTTCACCACTTTGGAAACTTTAACTAATGCCCGGGCTGCCCGCAGCTGGCTGCTAGATCAGTTGGCTGCTCGCGGAATCTGGGAGGGCAAGGATAGCGCTGCTCAGCTAAGTGAACAGGACTCCCGTCAGGCAGTCTCGAAACATTTCGTGGCAGTATCTACCAACCTTAAGGCGGTAGCCGAGTTCGGTATCGACCCGGATAATGCTTTTGGCTTCTGGAACTGGGTAGGAGGACGCTACTCAGTAGATTCCGCGGTAGGAACCGCGTTGGCGGTCGCGATTGGTAAAGAAGGGTTCTCTGATTTCCTGGCCGGGATGCACGCTATGGACGAGCATTTCCGGACAGCTCCCCTCAGTAAGAATGTCCCGTTGCTGATGGGGTTAATTAACGTGTGGTACCGCAACTTCTTGAACGCGCCTACCCATGCTGTCTTACCCTATTCCCAATACCTGCATCGCTTCCCGGCCTATTTGCAGCAGCTAACTATGGAATCCAATGGTAAAGCCGTGCGCTGGGATGGGGCAGCGGTGACCTACGATACCGGTGAAATTTTCTGGGGAGAGCCCGGCACTAACGGTCAGCATGCCTTCTATCAGTTAATCCACCAGGGAACCCAAATGATTCCCGCTGACTTCATTGCCTTCGCCAACCCCACTTGGCCGCTTAAAGATGGCGACAATGATCAGCACGAGCTATTCTTGGGTAACTTCTTTGCCCAAACTCAGGCGCTTGCCTTTGGAAAGACCGCTGATCAGGTACGTGCCGAGGGTACCCCGGAACCCATTGTTCCGGCCCGGGTATTCCCTGGAAACAAGCCTTCTACCTCGATCATGGCGCCGCGGCTAACCCCCTCGGTATTGGGGCAGTTGATCGCCCTTTATGAACACATCACTTTCGTGCAAGGGGTAGTTTGGGGAATTAACAGCTTCGACCAGTGGGGCGTGGAACTTGGCAAACAGCTAGCCAAAGCCCTCACGCCGGCAATCGCTGGTGACAAAGAGGTCTTGGAGCAGCAAGATCCTTCCACCAAAGCGATGATCAACTACTACCACGCCAATCGCGAAAACTAGCCTGTATTAACGCGGGGGGGGGGCTAGATTTTTCCTTCCGCCCAAGAATTCGGGGAAAGACTTCGGTCTTTCCCCGAATTCTTATGCCCACCGCACCTACTCGGATAAAATCTAGCCCCCGCCCACAGCTGGGATTGAATAACCCCTAAGATGCGTTAGTAATCGTGGTTGGCGTGGTAAAAGATGCGAGAGGGCGACTTGAGCCGAGCGCAGCAAGGCTCACCAGAGCCCCGAGCGCTTTTACCGCACCAACCTATTCCTGGGAACGGCGATATATGTTTTCAAGCGGGAGGAAAAATCAAGCCCTCGCGTTGCTAATCGTGGCGTCGATTTTTTGCTAGAGGCTGGCTATGTAGCTTTGTAGGCTTTGATCTCCGTTGACTCGTACCCGGGGGTATTGACGGAAATCATCACCGGGCTTTACTTTCCCATA
>CAMYAU010000091.1 GCA_947253735.1 uncultured Varibaculum sp.
CCGCATAGAGAGCAAAGAAGTAATAAATATTCCATAGCGGCAAAATCACGTGGCGAACCGTATCCCGGATCCCCTCGCCCTTTACTACCAGGTTTCCACCCCGCACCACCGGGGAAGACATCAAGAACCAACGCATCGCATCCGAACCGTAAGTGTCGAACACTTCGTTAACGTCGGGATAGTTGCGCAGTGACTTCGACATTTTACGGCCATCATCACCGAGCACAATCCCGTGGGAAACACAGGAAGTAAAAGCGGGACGATCAAAGAGTGCCGTGGCGAGCACATGCAGCAGGTAGAACCAACCGCGGGTCTGCCCAATGTATTCCACGATGAAATCACCGGGATAGTGGTCCTCGAACCATTGCTGATTCTCGAAGGGGTAATGTACCTGCGCATAGGGCATGGAACCGGAATCAAACCAGCAATCCAATACGTCAGGGATCCTGCGCATCATCGATTTGCCGGTGGGATCATCCGGGTTAGGACGCACCAAAGTATCAATAAACGGCCGGTGCAAGTCTTTAACTTCCACCCCGAAATCTTTTTCCAGTTCCGCTAGGGAGCCATAAACATCTACGCGCGGATAGTTGGGGTCATCAGATTTCCAAACCGGGATAGGACTACCCCAAAAACGGTTACGAGAAATCGACCAGTCGCGGGCACCCTCGAGCCATTTACCAAACTGTCCATCTTTGATATGGTCCGGAACCCAGCTGATCTGCTGGTTCAGTTCGACCATGCGGTCACGGAAGTCGGTAACTTTCACAAACCAAGAGGAAACCGGTTTATAGATTAGTGGTTTGCGGCAACGCCAACAGTGCGGATAGGAGTGTACATAGGACTGCTGACGCACCAGCACCGCTCGTTTTTCTTTCGGGGTCCGCGCCAAGGGACCCTGATCGTCCTCGTTACCCAGGCGGAAGTCCCGAATAATCTGTTTATTCGCATCGAAAATCTGTACACCCTGGTAGTCGGGAACCTCCGCGGTGAATAATCCGGCGTCATCTACCGGGGTAACCGCGTTAATCCCATTGGCGGTTAGCAGGATCATATCGTCCTCGCCATAGGGAGCCTGGTGTACCAGCCCGGTACCATCAGTGGTGGTTACGAAATCCGCCGCCAACACGTGATAGGCCTTAGCTCCGGGAGTTTCTCCCTCACCCAGCTGGTTCTTGTAGTAGTCAAAAATCGGCTCGTAGGAGCGCCCTACCAACTCTGATCCGGGGTATTCTGCCACGATGCTCGGATCTTCGCCCAGTTCCTTCGCGTAGGCGGACAAAAGATCGCGCGCGATAATAACTTTTTCCCCGGCAACCGGCGACTCTAAATCCGAGTCTACCTGCACAGTTACATAAGTAATTTCCGGGCCAACCGCGATTGCCAGGTTAGAGGGCAGCGTCCAGGGGGTGGTGGTCCATACCAACGCCAGTTCCCCGGTTTCCAGCCGCAGCCCCACAGTCACGGTATTGTCTTGACGATCCTGATAAATATCGTCATCCATTTTCAGTTCGTGGTTAGACAGCGGAGTCTGGTCGTTCCAGCAATAGGGCAATACCCGAAAACCTTCATAGGCGAGCCCCTTGTCGTAGAGCTGCTTAAACGCCCAGATAACCGACTCCATATAGGTTACGTCAAGCGTCTTATAGTCGTTATCAAAATCTACCCAACGTGCCTGGCGGGTAACGTATTCTTCCCACTCTTTGGTGTAACGCAGCACCGATTCCCGGCAGGTCTGGTTAAACTTTTCAATCCCGATACCGCCCGGGCCTTCGATTTCGGATTTATCTTCAATGCTGAGAATCCGTTCAGCCTCTAGCTCTGCGGGCAGCCCGTGAGTATCCCAACCGAAACGCCGCTCTACCCGATGCCCTTGCATGGTTTGGTAGCGTCCCACCACGTCCTTTACATAACCGGTCAGCAAATGCCCATAGTGGGGCAGGCCGTTGGCAAAAGGAGGTCCGTCATAAAAGACAAATTCGTTAGCGCCCGCGTCTCCGGCCTCTCTTTGGGCAATCGACTTGCGGAAAGTGTCGTTCTGCTTCCAATATTTCAGGGTCTGTTCCTCTAGCTGGGGAAAAGACGGATTGGCGGAAACATCGCCATCTTTGTGCCGCGGATAGTAGCCCACGTTTAACCTCACCTATTTCGAGCCATTAATGCCAGTGCCGGGACGTAGGCTTTACAGCCCCGCGGTACCACCCCGCTTCACCCAAAACTTGGGTCTCATTAACTGCTGTTACGGGCTTACCCGTCTGGTTCTACTGCCTGCTTTAGAGGGTTCTTCCAGAGGCTCCTCGGTGATAGCCGAATCAACGCCACTTCCCAACAGCATAGCCGGTTTAGTTATTTCTTTAAATTTTGTCCGCGCTAAGATATGCACAGTTGGTAAAAATCACTTTTTGGGGAGGACGCATGGCCAAGTTAGGGGTTATCGGGGTGGGTTCCATGGGAGGCGCGATTGTGCGTGGCCTACTATCCTCAGGACAGATGCAGGCAGAAGAGATTTTGGTTTTTAACCGTACCCGGGCCCGGATGCGCTCCCTCGAGAACGAGTTTTCCCTCCCGGTAGCCCAAGATGCCGCTACCGTAGCCAAGAAATCCCAGTACCTGCTGCTAGGGGTAAAGCCCTATATGATCGCCTCTCTGCTGGATGACTTAGGCGGCGCCCTCTCCGAAAAACCGGTAGTGATCTCGATAGCTGCCGGAAAACCGATTACCGAGATTGAAAAACATCTACCGCTACAAACCCCAGTAGTGCGGGTGATGCCCAATGTGAATGCCCAAATCAACCAGTCAATGTCAGGGATTGCCGCCAACCAGTATGTTAGCGAAGCAGCTCTAAACGAAGTCCGCACCATCTTTGATGCCATCGGAAAAACTACGCTGGTACCGGAAGAACAATTCGCCGCGTTTGCCGCCCTGGCCGGGTGCTCCCCTGCCTGGATTTACCGTTTCATTGACTCCCTCGCCCAAGCGGGCGTGGCCCATGGTTTTAAGAAAGAGGAAGCAACTCAGATAGTTGCCCAGGCGGTAGCGGGTTCGGCGCTAAACGTCCTTAAAAATCTGCCCCAGGGTCTAAACCCGCAGGCTCTAGTAGACCAGGTTTGTTCTCCTGCCGGCACCACGGTAGCTGGCCTATTAGCAATGGAAGATGCTGGTTTCTCGGCAGCCGCACGCACTGCAGTTAACGCCGCAGTTACCCGAGATCAGCAACTGTCGACATCCTAAAATATTCACGTCTTGCGCTAAAACCTGCGTTAGGATAGAAGCAGTTAGCATTTTGAGAGTCAATCTCAGCTAGCGCACTGCAAAACAGGAGGTAACGATGGCCACTCCCGGACACGAAGACAACCAAGGGATGAGTCTTTATATAGTCCTTTACGACTATGATCCCGAATTACTGGGGGTAAAACGGGATTTTCACGATGCTCATCGTGCCTTCATGCATCGCCTCAACAGCCTAGGAACCGTACTTTCCAGCGGGCGTACCGCCGCCGCTGACGAGCGAGGCTCCCTGACCATTATGCTGGCTCGCGACGCCGAGGAAGCTAAGCAAATCCTAGAAGATGATCCCTACGCGAAAGCCGGAATCGTTAAATCGATGACTGTTAGAGAATGGTCTCCGGCAGTGGGAACCTTCGCCGACTGCTAGGCCACTTAGCTGCCGGTACTACTGGGTATCAGATTTTGCCGCGAGTCTTCCTATCCCTAGACGTTTTAGGCCCCTCCCCAGCTAGCCGGGTATCTTGGTTTTGTGAGCGGAAAACGACGATTAAAGAGTCTTCTAGATCCCTTCATCATCTCAATACTGTTGATTTTGGTATTAGGAATAATAATTCCGGTACCGACCAGGGTGGTTAAAGGCCTAGGATTTTTAGGAAATGCCCTGATAGTGCTGTTATTTTTTCTCTATGGGGCGCGGCTTTCCACAAACGAAATCTGGAATGGGCTAAAAAACTGGCGTTTACAGGGGGCAGTTGCAGTATCCACTTTCATACTTTTCCCGCTGCTGGGAATCGCCATGCACCCGCTGGATCTCAAGTTACTAGGACCAGTTTTCGCCCTCGGAACCCTCTATTTAACCTTACTGCCCTCCACGGTACAGTCTTCGGTAACATTTACCTCGATTGCGGGCGGGAACATCGCGGGCGCGGTTTGCTCTGCCACTATCTCTAATATCGCCGGTATTATTCTCACCCCCGCCCTCGTGTTCGCAGTGATGGGCAGAGCCAGCGGAATCGAGGCCACGCGGGTAGTAAATGTGCTATTGCAACTGTTACTACCCTTTGTGTTAGGGCAACTACTTCACCGGTTTATCGGCAAGTGGTTAAATACGCATCGCGCGCTTACCAAAGCCACCGATAACGGCACTATTTTGGCGATCGTAGCCTCCTCGGTTTGCGGGGCTACTGCCGGCGGTCTTTGGCAAAAAATCTCGGCGCAGCAAGTGGGATTATTACTACTGCAATGCATGATCGTATTGGCCATCATGCTCGCCCTCACCTGGAATTTGGGTCGCTGGATATCGCTAGCGCGGCGCGACCGGATCGTGCTACTTATGTGCGGCTCCAAGAAATCACTGGCCACCGGCCTGCCAATGGCCGCCATTATTTTCCCGCCCGCTACCGTAGCAGCAGTGACTATCCCGGTAATTGTATTTCACCAATTCCAGTTACTAGTGTGTGCAGTTTTGGCGCGCCGCCTAGCCGCGAAACCTGCCTAACCTGAGCGACAAGGCGAGCAGGATATAAACCAAGCCGCCCCTACCAGGTAGGGGCGGCAAGTAAAGTTTAGAACGAGCTTAGTCTTCTTCGTCCTCTGGAACGAAGTCAACGCCACTCTCTTTACGCTGCTCGGGCGTAATCGGTGCCGGAGCATCGGTTAGTGGATCGTAGCCGCCTCCGGACTTGGGGAAGGCGATAACGTCGCGAATCGAATCCGCGTGGGTCATTAATGACACGATCCGATCCCAACCGAAAGCGATCCCACCGTGAGGCGGAGCGCCATACTTGAAGGCATTCAGTAAGAATCCAAACTTTTCTTGAGCTTCTTCGGGAGACAATCCCATCACCTTGAAAATACGCTCTTGAACGTCACGGCGATGAATACGGATAGAACCGCCCCCAATTTCATTACCGTTCAGCACAATATCGTAGGCGTAGGCCAGCGCATTACCCGGGTCTTCCTCGAAATGGTCAAGCCACTCCGGTTTAGGAGAAGTAAAGGCATGGTGTACAGCTGTCCAAGCGGAGGCTCCCAGCGCCACGTCCCCTTCCGCCTTGGCAGCTGCCGAAGGCTTAAACAGAGGCGCGTCAACTACCCAGACAAACTTCCATTCGTTCGGGTCTAGCAGGTTACAACGGGCACCGATTTCCAGGCGGGCGGCGCCCAACAAGGCACGGGCTTCATCAGTCTTGCCGG
This sequence comes from uncultured Varibaculum sp., assembly GCA_947253735.1. GTDB lineage: Bacteria > Actinomycetota > Actinomycetes > Actinomycetales > Actinomycetaceae > Varibaculum. The sequence continues at coordinate 5,425 of CAMYAU010000091.1, forward strand.
CACCAAAGAAGATACAATCCCCTGGCTTAGCGCCGGTCACCGCAGCTAGGCCTTCCCTCTCCGAATCCGTCAGATTCTTGGCAACCGGCCCAGAGAGAGTACCGTCATCTTCAACCTTGACATAAGCCAAGCCCTTGCCGCCACGCGAACGTGCCCAATCCTGCCACTTATCGAAAGTCCGCCGCGGCTGAGAAGCGCCTCCCGGCATTACGACTGCGCCCACATATTCGGCACTGGCAAACACCCTAAAGGGGGTGTCTTTAAAGTATTCAGTGAGATCAGTAAGTTCTAGACCAAAACGCAGATCCGGTTTATCAGTGCCAAAACGCGCCATGGCATCGGCGTAGGTCATATGAGGAATCGGGGTTTCGATATTTACATCGATCAGTTTGAAGATGTTTGTCAGTACCCTGTCTCTTATACACATCTGACGCTGCCGACGATTCGCCACCGGTG
>CAMYAU010000092.1 GCA_947253735.1 uncultured Varibaculum sp.
TATTCCTTTCTTCCGTTTCCCCTTAATCCTCCAGGAGAAATCTTCTTCGTGCTAGAGAAGGCGCAAAAATTCAGCTCCCGGCGCATAGCTGTCCGGAGTGTTTAGGGCATGACTTGGGGTTCTGGGGAGGGAGCATAAGGGCAGGGACTGGGGGAGAACGCTCCGGGGAGCTAGTTTCTTAGGTCGTCCTTGCTACTGCTTTAACAGATTATCCGGTAGAGTATTAAAAAAGTGTCAGGTTAGTGGCTTAGCGTTCAAACTTTTCTTTTATTTATAGCGACGAGGTTTGATTTTAGCTGAGCAAACAGAGAGAAATAGCTATGGATAATCATTTAGGTTCCCAGGTTCCTGCCAGTAGTTTCCGAGAGAACACTTGCAGGAAGATAAAAAAGTTAGCGGCTATCAGCGCCGGTTTTTCTTTAGTTTTATTAGGAATCGTAGCAGTGGTATTCGGCGCGTCCGCGTTGCCGGCCCACGCAGAGGCTCCTGCTAAATTCCGTGACGCCATTGATTCCTCGCACTCTACCGAGGATGCCTACACCGTTTCGGGATCGGTTAAGAAACTACTCGCCATCCCGAATACCGGTAATATTCCCGGAAGTGCGGAGCTGGGGAAGGGGATCGCAGGCGTTACTGTCTACGCTCAATGGACTGAAGGATCCAAGTCCAAGGGCAGGTGGGCTTCCCCTATCTATAAGGGAGTCACTGACGCACACGGCGATTTTTCCATAAAAATGCTGCCTTACACCGATGCCAATGGGGATAAACGCACCTTTGATGGCGAAGTTGGTTTGCATTCTGGGGGAATGTTTAACGAAAAAGTTCAGATTTGGGTGATTAATCCCAATCCAGAAGAACTCACTCAGTTCTGGGGATACGGGCAACGTCCCTCGCCGGACGGTTTTGTGCAGGACTCCACTGGTAGGGCCTATTGGGGTAACAGTTACGGTCTGAAGGGTGCCGATACTTACTTTGTTGAGAAACAAGATCCCAAGGTTACTGCAGGCGACCCCATAGACACTAACAACGTTCTTTCCCAGAGCAAGGGAGGACATATATCCGGGAAAGTATTCTGGAATTGGGTACAGGGCGTGGGATCGCTACGTTGGTGGGATTTAAATAACCCTGACGGTGACAAGGTAGTCAAAGGTCAACAGGTACAGGCATCCTACCTGAGCGATTGCGCAGTGAAACAAGTTGAAAAATACTATGCGGATAATAAGTCCACCTCCTTTGGTAATCATCTATTACGGAAGTCTTCCACTTTGACTTTGGAAAAGGACCGCTGGACTGATAATGACGAGATTAAGCTGCAAGATTACATCAAGAAACAAATCCGCAACAATACAGGTAACTGCACTTGGATTGCAGAAACCGTGCGGACAACAACCGCCGATGATGGTACCTACACTTTGCAGTTCAAAGGTACCTGGGGAAATAATCAGCGCAGTTGCGCGAGCGTACCCGCAGGGAAAACTTGCGGGGAGGTAGCAGATCATCCTGATACCGGATCCTGGGCAGGTTTAGGCAGGAAAGACCAGAAACACGTGAACTGGGATTACATGAACCTGTCTTTGGTAGATAAACCGGACGGAATTGGATATATGGATCCCTGGCGGGGAAATAACTTCTTCGATATCAATGGCGGACCCAGCATGTTATCCCCTTACGGCGTAACCGGTAACTTCGCGGGCTCAAATGACCAGTGGGATGATCTAAACCTGGCACTTATTCCAGTGCAAACCTATTTTGATGTTTTGGAATATGACACCAGCACCCATGCTGCCACCCCGGGAAGCACAGTAAATACTTCTACCGAGGGGTTGGCTCCCGCCAATAATATCGATAGCAACACCTATAAAATCACCTGGTACGACGCTAACGAGAACCAGGTAGCAAGTTGTGACCGGGAAGCCAATGACAGTGGAGTTTTAGAATCTTGCCCGCTTAAAGTGCCGGCAGATTTGAAGGAAAGTACTGTTTATAACGCGGTATTGACCTCGGTAAATAAGCAAGGGAAATCCGTGGTTTTGGGTACTGACTCCTTCCTGGCGGTGCTGCCAGATTACGATGCTAACTACCAGCAAACTAAATCCCAGGCCGGGACGGAAGCGACTTCTGCGGCTCCGACTTTCGACAAGAAAGAAACTGACGAGGTAGAGCAGGATCTGGCATTACCGCAGGGCTACAATCCGGTTTTTGAGCTGGACAAAGCTAAGATGAAAGATTCCGGTCTAAACGAGGATGATTTTTTCATTGATTCTACGACTGGGAAAGTCACCTGGAAGCACCCCGCAGGTGAAGCTGGTAGCGTCATTTCGGTACCGGTGAAAATGACATACTCTAAGCCGCTTGCTGGCGGGGGAGCCATCAAAGTTTCGGAAACGGCCAGCGTACCTTTCGTAATCCAAGCTCCTCAAGATGACGATCATGATGGGGTAGCAAATGATAAAGATCAATGCCTCAATACCCCAGGCGGGCAAACGGTACAGGCTAATGGCTGCACCTATGCCGAGCAGTATGAAACCAGTTATGACCAGGTAAGCGCAGATCCGGGCGCGAAGGCTACTTCCGGGTTGCCAAAGTTCAAAGATAAGCAAGCAGCGGGCGCGGAGCCCAGCGCTAACCCGCCGGTAGAAGGTATTAGGTATTCCCTGGACAAGACCGGCTTGCCAGACGGGGTGACTGCGGATGCGGTTAAGGTTGATGCCGCTACCGGTGAAGTAACCTGGAATATTCCGGCAGGTACCCAGGCCAAAACCTATGAGATTCCGGTGAAGGTTTCCTACCCGAATAATTCCGGGACTACTACGGTCAAGGTTCCCTTTAAGGTAAACGAAGCTGCTCCGCCTCCTGCGGGCAGCATCACCCAACCAGGTGACCAGTCCGGTAAGGTTGGCGAGGCGATTACTCCCATCACGATTGAAGCCGAAAACGTGAAACCGGGAACCTTGCAGGTGGAAGGACTGCCTGATGGGCTGACTTTCGATCCTGCGACCAAGCAAATTACCGGTACTCCCACTAATGCCAGCCCTGAGGGAGCGCCCTATACGGTAACCATTAAAGCCATCGGTTTGGATGGGAACGAAGTGAGTAAGAGCTTCAAGTTCCCGGTCGCACTTCCCGATAAACCCGCGACTATCGCGCCGATCGCTAACCAAAGTGGGACTGCCGGACAGCCAATTAACCCGATTCCGGTGGAAATCACTAACGCAGTGCAGACCCCCTCCTTCGAGGGACTGCCCGAGGGACTTGGGTATGACCCCAATACCGGCAAGATTACCGGCATGGTAAACCCGGTGGATGATGCGGGCAATCCTTTGGAAACCTCGAAGACTTATCCGGTGACGGTGAAAGTTAAAGGACAAGATGGAAAGATAGTTTCCACCTCCTTCTCTATCACTATTAACCCGGCACCTAAACCGGATACCGACAAGGACGGGTTTGATGACGCAAAGGATGTTTGCCCCGGTACTAGCGCGGGACTAACGGTAGATAGCGCTGGGTGCGCTGCGAACCAGAAGTTGCTTCCGGTTTATAAATCCAATAAATCTGCTCCTGGTCAAAGCGCCGAAATCAGCGCACCTGACTACCAGAATGCCCTGAATAAAGAAGCAATCACCAAGCCGGCTGGCGCCAAGTATGCTTTGGATGAGGAGCATCTGCCTGACGGCGTTCAGGCGAGCGATATTGCGGTAGACGAGACCACTGGAGCCATTACCTGGAAAGTGCCTCAAAAACAGGCGCTCGGCTCGGTGGCGATTCCGGTTACGGTAACTTTCCCGGATAACGGGGGAACCCTGCTCGCCTACGCGCAGGTATCGATTGACTCTATCGCCAGAGGTGCAGATCCTAAATATGGTGATGTAGGCGCGGTTGAAAAAGGTGCAGAAATGACCTTAGACGGTCCGAAAAATTCGGATGGCAGCAAATTACCTGCAGGTACTAAGTACGCAAAGACCTCGGGGCCTGATTGGATTACGGTAAATCCTGATACCGGTGCCGTTACTATTAATCCCCAGGCCGATACCCCGGCAGGGGACTATGAGGCGGTTATCCGGGTGACCTATCCGGACGGAACTTTTGACGATGTTAAAGTTCCGGTTACCGTTAAACGTGGCCCCACAGATGAAGACCAGGATGGGGTATCAGATCAAGAGGACAAATGTCCCGACACTCCCGCCGATTTTAAAGACAAGGTGGATGATTATGGCTGCGTAGGGCAGCAGCGCTACACCCCCGAATATGTGAAGGATAAAGCTGGCGTGCGGGGTGGTAACCCAGTGACAGTTCCTGCCCCAACCTTTAGAGATGCAGTTGCTAAAAAAGTGGCCAGTCTCCAGGACGTCACCTATAAGCTGGGGGCAGACGCTCCCCAGGGGGCAAGTATCGATCCCGATACTGGTGCTATTACCTGGAAGATTCCCGCGGATGCCAATCTTGGAAAACACGAGATTCCAGTGATAGTTACCTATCAGGATGGCTCCAGTGAGCAGGTTTCCACCAAGGTTAAGGTAACCGCGCAAACTGAAGCTTACGGGTTTAGCTATAAACCGGACAAAGACCCCATCTACGGGGAAACTGAGGTGGTGGAACAAGGGTCTACCAAGACTACGAAACCCGCGGTTTTCACTGATGAGGACGGAAACGAGGTACGTAAGCCCGCAGGAGTGACCTTTACTAAGTCTGCGGATATGCCCGACTGGGTTAGCGTAGATGAAGGCACTGGTGCGGTTACCCTAAAGCCGGGTACTGGCACCAATCCGCAAGATTACGATATTAAGGTAATCGCTAAATACACGGACGGTACCGAGGATACTGCCCTAGTGAAGGTGACGGTGACTCAAAAACCGCGGCAATCAGCCATCATTACCCCGGTAGCAAACCAAACTGGAAAGCAGGGGCAAAAACAAGATCCCATCCCGGTGAAAGTTGAGAACTTGGGAGAGGGCGCTACGGTGACAGTGACCGGGCTACCCCAGGGCATGAAATTTGATCCGCAAGCGGGCGCTATCGTGGGTACCCCGACTGCGCCTACTAACGGCGTCCAGACGGTTACTATTACTGCTATCGGCGAGGATGGAGCCCCGGTTTCAGCTACCTTCACCTTTGCGGTGAACCCGGCTGACCAAAACACGGTTAATGATCCAAAGTATCCCGATGCTAAAGCCGAAAACCCAGGTAAAAAGGCAGAGATTCCTGGCCCGAAGAACCCGGATGGGAGCGAGCTACCTACCGGAACCAAGTACTCGAAAGAGGTTGGGCCTGCTTGGGTGAACGTAGAAACGGACACGGGAGCGGTGACTGCGGATATTCCCGCAGATGCAGCGCCGGGTGATTATCAAGTCAAGGTGCGAGTGAGCTATCCGGATAACACTTCCGATATCACAAAGATCACCATTAAGGTGGCGGAACCAACTGCGGGTAACACCGGGGATAACAACGCAAGTGATACTCCCGACACCAGCAAGCCTGGTAAGTCTGCGGCGCCAACAGAGAAACCGGTCGCTCCTAACCAGGGTGGCAAAACAACAGGAAATCCGCTGGAGAAAACCGGTAGCACTGCGCAGCTGGCGTTGCTGGCAGCTCTACTGACTACGCTGGCAGGAGGCATCCTGCTTTATAGCCGGCGCTCAAGAAACTAGAGCGCAACCTAGCTAAGACAAGTGAGCCGTTGCCCCCTCCTGGGGCAGCGGCCCACTGCAATTTTTGGGTGCCACCTCAAAGGGAAAAATAGCCGCTAAAATCGCTGCCAGCTAGTTAGTATCCATTAGCAAGGAACTGGCTAGTTCTGTTAGGGAGCCGGAAGATTTAACTACCG
>CAMYAU010000093.1 GCA_947253735.1 uncultured Varibaculum sp.
TTACCTGGGCTATTGTCATTTTAGGGGCAGTGACGATGCTGTTAGGAGGCTACGCAGCGCTGCGGCAAACCGACTTGAAACTAGTGCTGGCTTTCGGCACAGTTTCTCAGCTCGGATTCCTCACTATGCTTATCGGATCGGGCAGCCCCCCGCTATATTTGGCAGGATTGTGTGTTCTAGCTGCTCATTCGACCTTTAAATCCGGCTTATTCCTGACAACCGGGACTATCGAAAAACAAACCGGTACCAGAGAATTCCCTAGTCTATGCGGTCTGGGGGAACGCTCACGCGTATTGGCCATTTGCGCCTTAGCGGGAATACTCTCCATGGCAGGAATCCCGATTACTGGTGGGTACCTGGGGAAAGAGCATGCTATTACCGCCCTTCTTGACACAGGAAGCCAGCTAAAATCCGGGGTGGTGCTGGTGGCACTGATTGCCGGATCTATATTTACCTTCGCTTATTCTCTGCGTTATTTTTGGGGGGCATTCAGTCACAAGCATGACCGGCAAGGTACCTGCCCCCACCGACAAAAGCTGCGTGCAACGGGTAAGTCGCTGACGGTTATTCCCGGATTGCTTACCAGCCTTTCTTTATTCCTGGGTTTCTTGCCCAACACCCTTAACAATTTCCTAGGGAAAACCGCGATTCAAACCTATGAACAGGATCCGGGGAATCTGCATCTGTGGTCAGGAATGTTACCTGCTACGGTAACTATCTTGATCCTTATGGCCGGTGCTGGACTATTCTGGAAACGGGCACGTTGGGCACGGTTACAAAGACGTCTGTCGCTTTCGCCGCGCTGGCGCTCCCAAGGCATTTATTCTCGTACTATTCGCGGCTTGGAAAGAGGGGCTGCTTGGGTAACAGGGAAGGTACAGACTGGTTCTCTGCCTGCTGACCTATCAGTGATATTTACGGTATCCGTTGTTGCTACGGGGACTTGCCTATTGACAATTAGAGATAGGCATAGCTGGCATTTTACAGATTCTTTCGGTCAGGCTTTCATCTGCCTAGCATTAATCGGAATGGCCGCTATTTGCGTAGTTGCTCAGCGGCGGCTTAACGCGGTGCTGGCATTATCAGCCTGTGGAGCGGCGGTCGCGGCAATTTACGTGCTGCAGGGTGCTCCGGACTTGGCGCTGACTCAACTGGTGGTTGAGGCAGTTACCCTCACTTTGTTTTTACTGGTCTTGCGTCGTCTTCCTCCACGTTTCTCCCGCCGCCTGAGCCGTTGGGCGCCTGGGTACCGAGTTCTAATGGCCGCTGCCTGCGGAGTGGGTATCGTGTTGCTGGGATTATCCACGTCCTCCGCCCGGATCCACGAACCAGTCTCCAACCTGGTAACTACCGAAGGCAGCATATTTGCCGGGGGTCAAAACCTCGTAAATATCCTGCTAGTGGACGTGAGAGCCTGGGATACGGTGGGGGAACTGTCAGTACTACTGGTAGCTGCCACCGGGGTTACTGCTCTCATCTATCTGCGTGGACTAACCACTGCGCTCGCTGACTCGCAGCGCGCTCGCCGACATCGCCTGTTGGCGAGGGCACGCAAACGCCGAGATAGCTTGAAGGAAACTTCTGCCGCGCCCCAGCAGACTTGGCTAGCAGTTTCTACCTTAATCAGTCCGCGCCGCCGCTCTATTTTGCTAGAAGTTTCCACGCGGATCCTCTTCCATACCTTGCTACTAGTTTCGATCTGGTTGTTGTTCATCGGACACAACCACCCTGGTGGCGGTTTTATCGGAGGTATGGTCGCCGGGATTGCTATCACTATCCGATATTTCGCGGGTGGCCGTTTTGAACTGCTGGAGGCGGTTCCGGCCAGGCCAGGCGGGGTAATTGCCATCGGAATGACTACTGCGGCAGTCAGCGCCTTGGTTCCTTTAGCGTTTGGGTACACGGTTTTGCAAAGCGTGGAGGCTCACCTCGACTTAGGGATTCTAGGGGAACTGCATTTCACTTCCGCAATGGGACTAGATATTGGGGTGTATTTGCTGGTCATCGGAGTGGTACTGGACTTGCTACAGTCATTGGGATCCGAAATTGACCGGCAGGGCGAATCCGCAGGTCACCAACTACCTGAAATCGATATCACCGGACGTGAAGATCCGGTGGAGCACTCAGCAGATTTAGGAGAGAACGAGGGGGAAAACTCAGTTTCTTCCTCTGAAAGCGAAAGCAAAAAGCTTCCACCAGTACTAACACCTGTGTCTAAGCCTCGGGAGGCGCAGTTATGAGCGTTTCTTTATGCCTACTGTTAGCAGCAGGCTTCCTAGTTGCCTGCGGGGTTTACCTGGTCACTGAACGCACCTTGACCCGCATAGTTATCGGTTTAGGGTTGCTCGGAAACGGAATTAATTTGTTTCTACTTTCCCAAGGTGGGCGCGCAGGTACCGCCCCCATTTTGGGAACCGCAATCTCGAAAATGTCTGATCCGCTCCCCCAAGGAATGATTCTGACCGCGATCGTGCTCTCTATGGCGACTACTGCCTTTGGACTGGCACTTGCCTACCGTTCCTGGCGACTGTCGGGACATGACGAAGTTACCGATGATCTTGAAGATAGGCGGCTGGCAAAGAAAGTGGGCGATACAGAACGTTTCTGGCGCCTAGATCTTGATGAACTAGATAAGAGCCACGGTCGTAAAAGGAGGGAGCTGTGAACTTTCTTTTAGCACTTCCAGTGCTCCTTCCCCTACTAGCTGCAGCTTTAACCCTGGGATTGGGACGCCACTATCGCATCCAGTCAGTAGTTGCCTTCACCACCCTGACTGCCTCCCTGGCGATTGCGATCGTGATTTTGTTGTTTTCCGACGAGGCTACCCTGGTTTTAGATGTCGGCTCTTGGGCAGCGCCGATTGGAATTTCACTGGTCGGTGACCGTCTCGCTGCAATAATGCTTTGCACGTCTTTAGTGGTAATGGTGGCGGTACTGGCTTATTCTCTTTCAGAAGGCACCGTCCACGAGTCCGAAGATATTCCTACCCCCATTTTTCATCCCACCTATCTGGTGTTGTGCGCGGGGGTTAATAACGCGTTTCTCACTGGGGATATGTTTAACCTCTACGTGGGGGTAGAAATCCTGCTCACCTCCTCTTTCGTGTTAATTACTCTGGGAGGAACTCGAGATAGGATTCGCTCTGGCACCGTTTATGTCGCGGTATCAATGGTGGGATCAGCGGTTTTCTTGGTAGCTTTGGCTGCTCTCTATGGCGCCTGTGGCACTATGAATATGGCGCAGCTGTCTATGCGGCTAACGGAAATCGATCCGGCAGTCGCCATGCTTATCCAAACATTATTCCTGGTCGCGTTTGGTTTAAAGGCGGCAGTTTTCCCGCTTTCCGCCTGGCTGCCGGACTCTTACCCTACCGCGCCCGCCCCGATTACCGCGGTATTTGCGGGTTTGCTGACCAAAGTGGGGGTCTATGCGATTATCCGGATGCAGGTATTGATTTTCCCGGCTTCCCCGGTGGATATGGTACTGGCGGTAGTCGGGATTTTCACCATGATTGTAGGAATCTTGGGGGCGGTCGCCCAGGACGATATTAAGCGGCTACTATCTTTTACCTTGGTTTCCCATATCGGCTTCATGATTTGGGGAATTTCCCTGGCCAATACCTTGGGAGTGGCCTCGGCGATCTTTTACGCTGTTCACCATATTTTGGTGCAAACTACTTTATTCCTGGTGGCAGGGATGATGGAAAAGATTGGCGGTTCTACTTCGCTGCGCCGTCTACACTCCTTGGCAAAGATTTCTCCGCTACTAGCAATCTGGTATTTGATTCCGGCTTTCAACCTGGTTGGGTTCCCACCTTTGACCGGCTTCTTGGGCAAACTGGGTTTAGCAGAGGCCACGGCGGCCCGCAACACTCCCCTGGCCTGGGCACTGCTGGCTGCGGGTCTGATTGCTTCGCTACTAACCCTGTATGTGGTAGTCAAGATCTGGCTGCAAACTTTCTGGCAAGGGCGGGAATCCGCGCAAGAAAGTGGAGGAGAAGAGGAGGAAGCCGTAGACACCTTGAATCCGGCTGCTCGCGTTCCCCGGGGGGTTTGGGCAGCAACAGGTTTTCTAACCGCGGTAACGATTGCTCTGTCGATTTTTGCGGGGCCTGCCTATACCTTTACTGAACGCGCCACGATTTCTATGTCACGGGCAGAATATCAACGCGCTATTCTCGGTGAGGACGGACGCGGACACGGGATCTCAAAACTTTCTTCAGGGATTCCGGAAAATTTGTTAGCTACGGGCAACGGGCAAGACACTACCCCCAAGGCTTCCAATGGCGCGCACAACTTTGTTCTAGATGCGTTTTCACTTGTACCGACGAATTTTAGCAAACCCGCCCTGGTGAGGGGAGGTAGCGATGAGTAACGAAGAAACAGATAACCCTAACAAAGGAAAAACTGTTTCAGCTGATTCCCCGGAGAAGTTTGCGCAAGGGCTAGCAGATTCTATTGACAACCGGTACAAGCGGGAGGGAGCGCAAGAGACCTCCGCCAACGCCGCACCTAGGCGACCTGGTCTGAAACAGCGTTTACGTACTCTACCTCGCCGCTGTTCCCTAGGCATGACCGCCTGGTTATTTGTAGTCTGGATGCTGCTGATTCGGGACCTTTCAGCGGTTTCTATTTGCGGGGGTTTACTGCTGGCTTTAGCACTGCAGATATTTTCCCCGATGCCTCATGTTAATCCGGTCAAAAGCTTTCGCCCCCTACGGGTAACTTGGCTGATACTGCGGTTCGCTTGGGATTTGTTGGCTTCGGCTTTCCAGGTGGCATACGTGGTTTTGCGCAGCAAACCCGCTCGCCCCCAGATGATCGAAGTGGAGATGGTGACCCGTTCAGAGTTTTATTTAACCATGGCATCGGCAATGACTTGTCTGGTACCAGGATCTTTAGTGGTGCGTGCCCGCATCAATCCTTCGCGGGTAGTTTTGCACGTATTGGATGGGCCGCTTTCGGGAGGAGCGCGGGGGGTTGAGAAATCTTTGCACGCCCTCGAAATAAGAATTGTAAAAGCCTTGGGTAGCCGGGCAGAGATTCGTGAGGCCGAGGAACGTTTGCAAAGCTATGAACAGCTAGTTAGGGAGGGGAAAATCCCCTACTCTGGCCGGAGTCCTTATCTGCCCGAGGACACGTACCAGCAATCAGCTAACGAAGGAAGGCAATCGCTATGACCTTAATTTTTGCTTTGAATTGGGCAATGTTATGCGTTGCTGAACTGCTGGCGCTCTATATCTTGTGGCGGGGACCGGGGATTTTGAATCGTACGGTAGCGCTAGATCTGCTTACCGCTATTACCATCGGAATTATTTGTTTGGTGTCGGTTACTGGGGAGCGCGACGATACCATGCAGATTTTGCTGATTCTAACTTTGGTGAGTTTCTTGACCGCAACGTCAGTGGCGCGAATTATCGGGCAACGTTCGGCAGCGGAGCGAGCTCATACTTCAAACCCTGCTGTTGCTACCAATCCGCAGCAACCTGCTGATACAGCCTTGACAGAAGGAGGACGTGATGAGTGAAACTTGGTCTACCGTCCTCAGTTATCTGGGGATAGCAATTTTAACTCTGGGTTCTGCCATGACGCTGATAGCTGCTATCGGGGTGGTGAAGTTGCCGACTTTGCTACAACGGCAACATGCTGCCACAAAACCGCAGTTAACCGGGTTTATTTTGACCTGTCTGGGATTGGTCGCGATTCGACAAACTTGGTCTTGGTTGACGGTAGTGCTGCTAGCGATCGTGTTGCAGACAATAACTGCCCCGATTGGTGCGCATTTGATTGG
>CAMYAU010000094.1 GCA_947253735.1 uncultured Varibaculum sp.
CCAACCCCGGTGGGGACAACCCGGGTGGCACCAACCCCGGTGGGAATAACCCGGGCGGCACCAACCCCGGTGGAGACAACCCGGGCAGTAACAATCCTGGCGATAATCCAGGTAGCAACCAGCCGGGTACGGGAGCAACGGGTACCCCTGATTCCACGCCGAGTAACCCGAACAGTTCTACTACTCCGGGGGTAAAGAAGGTTGCCTCCGCAGAACACGCTAAGCTGGCACGTACAGGTTCAAGCATGCTACCTATCGCAGGCGTTGGCTTTACCGCTCTTGCAATCGGTGTTCTGCTCAAGCGAAAGGAACGCAAGCTGAGCTAACCGAAAACACGGCTAGGCTAAAGGGTGGCGGGCAGTAAGATTTTTACTGCCCGCCACCCTTTCGGGGCTAATGCCCATTTGGGTATTAACCCCGGGTTCGAATCCCCAAGCTTATAAAATACCGGGGTCTCAGGATAAACCTGAGACCCCTATTTTGTGCCAGCAATCCCTGACGGGATTGCGCACGATTTCGTCATCCTCACTAATAAAAAAGCCCAAACGGCTTTTTCACCGTTCGGACTCCTCATCGTGGAGCTAAGGGGATTCGAACCCCTGACCTTCTCATTGCGAACGAGACGCGCTACCAACTGCGCCATAGCCCCTAGGTACTCTCAAAAGCCTAAGCGGGTAACAGGCAAATTTGCAAACCACGAAGCTGTGGGATTGCGCTCAAGAAAAATAACTTGGTTACGCTACCGCCAACTAGGCATATTTATTACGATTTAACTATCAACTAGAAAAACAGGAGCGACCATGGATCCTATTGAGCAGTTACTCGAAAACGAAGCCGCATACGCCGAAAAGTTTCCCGGAGAAGCCCCCCACCTACCCGAGATGAAAGTGGCGGTAGTAACCTGCATGGATTGCCGGATTGACGTGGAAACCATGCTAGGGGTAGAGCCCGGACAAATCCACGTGATCCGTAACGCCGGCGGCCTGGTCACCCCCGACACCATCCGCACCCTCGCCGCCTCCCAGCGCAGCTTGGGAACCAAGTACGTGATGCTGATTCAACACACAGATTGCGGCATGTCTAGGACCGATGACGAAGAATTCCTCGCACAAATCGAAAAAGAAACCGGGCAGCGTCCCGATTGGAGACCTGGAGGGTTCAAAGACGTGGACGAATCGGTTAAAGCAGGTATGAAGAAACTGTTAGATAGTCCCTTTGTAGGCGGTACGGTTCGCGGCTTTGTCCTGGACATCAAAAATGGAGGACTCCGGGAAGTTGCCTTATAGAGATACGCCGCCACTTCCCTAATACTTCGCCATCTTCTGCAGGGATGAAGGCTTAAGACCATTCCTATCCGCTGCACCCCCTAAACGCTAACGCAATAGGGAACGCAGGATTTTCAAAGATTTTTCTCCATAGGGGTGGTGACGCACCGGAATATCAAAAAGCCAAGATTTACGGAGAACCGTTTGCTCCCGGGTCATGGCCTTAAACGACCAGTCTCCGTGATAATTTCCCATCCCCGAGTTACCTACGCCCCCAAAAGGCGCCTTCGAAGAGCTCATATGGAGCAAAGTGTCATTGATACATACTCCCCCGGCGTTCACTTTACTCATCACTTGCCGGGCAAACCTGCGATCTTTCGTAAAGATATACAGTGCCAGGGGGTGTTCTCGCTCTTCATAGTCCGCCAAAGTTGCTTCCAGATCTGTAAAAGGAAGCACCGGCAGAATCGGACCAAAAATTTCTTCCGACATCACCGGAGAATCCCAAGAAGGATTATCCACGATCACCGGTTTTATCTGCTGGGTTTGCCGGTCAAGAAAATCTTCCGCACGGCCTGCGCCTTTCGCACCCAAGAGTCTTTGCCCCGCGAGCAGACCCGACAGGCGGGAAAAATGCTTGGGAGAAATAATCTTGACGAACGCAGATTTTCGGTATTGCTCACTGGGGAAAGCCCGGGCAATCCCCGCCTGCAAAGCGGCGATTAACTGGGCCCGCACGTCCTCGTGCACATATATATAGTCGATGCTGACGCAAGTTTGCCCCGCGTTAAGCAGTTTACCGAACAGAATCCTGCGCGCAGTTTTTTCGATATTGGCGGTACGATCCACAAAACAGGGAGATTTTCCGCCCAGCTCCAAGGTTACCGGGGTCAAGTAGCGGGATGCGGCTTCCATTACCACCCGTCCCACCGCCGGAGAGCCGGTAAAGAAAATATGGTCAAAGCGCTGCTCTAACAGGGCAGTATTTTCGGCGCGACCACCACGGATAACGTTCGCCATTCCAGGTGGGAGGGCACGGCGCAAGATTTTTTCGATCACCTCACAGGTGTGCGGGGTATAGGCAGAGGGCTTGACAACCACCGTATTTCCCCCGGCTATAGCGGCGGCAATGGGTTCCATAGTGAGTTGGAAAGGATAGTTCCACGGACTCATCACCAACACCACCCCGTAGGGTTCGCGTTGCACCTGTAGCCACCCGGGCAGCTGGGATAGGGAAGGTAGTTTTGGGCGAGGCAGAGCCAGCCAGGGTAGGCGGCGCCGCAAATGTTTTATTTCCGCTTTCACCAGGGAAATTTCGCTCATATAGGCTTCGGCGCGACTTTTATTTAAGTCCAGCTTGAGGGCGCGATAAATCTCTGCCTGCGATTTTTCTATTTCCCGTAACAGGGCAGTGAGATTTTTCTGCCGCCCGGATATCGAGATCGTAGTTCCGCGGTTAAAACAGCTACGCGCGGTCTCGACCGCGCGCCTAATGGCTTGCTCTTGCGAACTGCTCATGCCTGTACCTCTCTACCGGCGAGCACCTACTTCCTACCCGGTTCCCTATTATTTTGCGATCAGCTAGCCTGTTTTGAATATTTACGGCGATAGATTTCCCGCATCAACAATGCCTCTGCCTTTTTTAACGGCTTCGCCCCGCAAACGCGGGCGTAACGCGCCGCTAAGGCGTTTTTCTCTAGCACTATCTGCGCACTGTGAGCAGCATCCAGATCCGCGCCGAGGCAATAGGCCGCCGTGTTGGTCAGTACCGCATTCCCTCGGGTGGTTCCATCAGCTTTCAAGCCGATAATCTGCGCAAAATCATCCAGGTAGGCAGGTAGTTTTCCTCCAAAAAAGTCCGCCACCTGCGCGTGGTGGCAGGTAATAATAGCGCCAACATCGGGGCGCTGTCGATAAATCCGCAAGTGATTCGCCTGCGTAGCAGCGTCCGGGGTGGTGGGACGGCCTTGCTCATCAACCCAAACTAGGGCGTCATCCTCCTCACGCCGGGAAGTAAGCGAACGCGCAGGCAAAGGCGGTAGACAGGAAAGTTCGCGCTGATATAAATCCTTGGCTACCTTTTCTAAAGCATTCGCCAGATGCCGCGCCTGACCAGCACTTTCAGCCCAAATCATGGCGCCATGAGCTTTCATCAAAATCACCTGCGCCCCGGTGCGCTGCAGGGTTTCTTCCACCCCGCGGTGCAGCTTTTTCGTCGAGGGCAACCCATAGGGAGCCACCGGCAATACCTCTTGCCCCAATGCTGCTTGTGCTTCCTCATCCAGCGGGAAATCCTTTTTCGCCAGCGATAAAGCAGAGGCATAGGGCTGGTGAGTATGAATCACCCACCGCGCCTGCGGAAATAAGCGATAGGTGAGGGCGTGCATGGGGTATTCAGAGGAAGGTTTATAGGGGCCAGACCAATCTTTGGGGCCGCTACATAGAGCCAGCTCCTCCTCAGTCATGGTTTCGTAGCGGCGTCCCGAGGGGGTAATCAAAAAGTCGTCGCCGCTGTCTCGCACCGAAAAATTACCCCAGGTGCGGACCACCAAACCGTCGGAGAGCAGCTGATGCGAGAGCTCAACTAGTTTTGCCCGCTTATCACCTTCATCGCAGTTCACAGCTTTACCACCTTTTGGAATACCCGTTCAAAGGCGGCAAGCGCCCGGTCGATATCCTCTTCGTTATAAGCGGCCGAGGTATAGAGTCGGGAACCCGCCAAAGTCACGATACCTTCTGCCATGTAGGCTGCGCCCATATGCTCCATTTCCTTCTTACGCTCACTAGTGGCTTTCAAGAGCGCGGGGATCTCCCAGGGTTTCTTCCAGTTAATCGCAAAATGCATAGTCCCCACAGTCTCCAGGTGACACACACTGCGCTGATTAAAGGCCACAAACGGCAAACGGTATTGCTTTATGAGAGCGCGGAGCCCATCGGTTAAACGATCCCCCATCTTGGCGGCACGATCACAAGCCGAAGTCTCAGCGATTTCTTTAATGGTGTAGTAGCCAGCCAACGAAGATAGCGGATTCGCGGTCATGGTCCCCCCGACCAGTGCTTTCTTCACCTTATCTCCGGTTTGGATACCCGCAGCGAGGTAACGCATATATTCTTTGCGCCCTCCCAGGCCACCCGCAGAGGGGTAACCGCCGGCGATTACTTTGCCAAATACGGTCAGATCGGGCATCACTCCAAAGTAACCTTGCGCCCCGTGTTCGGAAATCCGGAAGGCGGTCACTACTTCGTCAAAGATCAATAGCGCTCCGTATTTGTTGGCCAGTGCCCTTGCCCCTCGTAAAAATTCTTGGGTAATCGGACGCGTACCGGACTCCGGACCGATCGGCTCAATCATAATCGCGGCGGTGCCACCGGTGAGTTTCTTGCGTTTCAGTTTGCGTTCCAGGTCTTCTAGGTCGCCAGGGAAGAACTCGTCAGTCAGCGACATACAACGCAAAGGAATCCCACTGGCCTGGGTAAACTTTGATCCCGGAATCCGGATCCCGTATGCGAGCTGATCTGACCAGCCGTGATATGCTCCCCCCATTTTCAGGACGTGGCGATGTTTGGTAGCCAGGCGTGCCACCCGAATCGAGGCCATACAGGCTTCAGTACCGGAGCCGAAAGCCCGGAACATATCCACGGAGGGAATCAGTTCGCGCACCAGGGCGCCTAATCGGTACTCGTATTCATGAAAAAGCCCAGTCGCGGGACCGCAGGTATTGAGTAAGTCAATAACTTTTTCCCTTATCTGTGGGGGGTTTGAGCCCAGAACTGTGGGCCCGCCCGCCTGCAGGAAATCCAGATATTCATTACCATCTAGATCCGTCAACTTATTACCGTTAGCGCCAGTAAATACCAGGGGGAAGGGATGATTAAACGCCAGATTATGTTGCACGCCGCCCGGGATAACCTCCTGCGCTTCCCGGATCATCTGCCGCGATTTAGTGCATTTTTTCGCAAAATATTCGTCCTCATATTCGCGTAAAGCGGACGGTGAGATCGAGTAAATCGGCTGTTTAATTAGTTCATCTAGCTCGCGCGTTACTTGCCGCGCTCCTGGACGATTAATATCCATTTTGACCCCCGTTGGACAGCGTGAGCGCTTACTCACCACAACGGGACCTAGATTAACCTCTAGGGATGCTTCTGTCAATGATGAACCAACACTCTCCCATCTCCCCAATTATCTCCTTAACAGCGATAATGACCTGTCAGCTGAAAGTATTTTCTTGATAATCTCGCCAAATATCCAAAATTACCTCTCGAGGACGTAAGAACGTGTTACGATCACGCCAGATAAGTGAGGGCTCACTCACCAGAAAGAGGCAATTAATAATGGAATGGGCAACGCAGCGGTTCCAACAGTTAGATTCAGAAAAAGCGCAACGGATTATTAACGCTGCCGTCAGCGAGTTTGCGAAAAAAGGATACGAAGCTGCCAACACAAATGAAATTGCCAAAACCGCGGGGATAGCGGTGGGCTCCCTATTCCAATACTTCAAAACTAAAGAAAACTTATTCCG
>CAMYAU010000095.1 GCA_947253735.1 uncultured Varibaculum sp.
ACCCGGCTCCATCGAGCAGCCCTAATGCTCTAACTGTAACATTGTTAGAGTACGTTACAGTGGCGCAAGCCTAAGCTGAACTTAGGGTTAAAGTAGTTTACGCAGGTCATACACCAACTCTTCCATCTGGTCCAGTTGGATACGAAGGGTATTCATCTCGTCCAATACTGCGTCTAGTCGCTCCACCCATTCGTCTTTGTTATACACAAAATAATTGTCCTTAAAGCTGTATAGCCCGGAGCAGGTATCCCGCAAGGTTTTACCCTGGTGGGCTACCCCAAGTCCGCTATCGCGCACGCTGAAAAGCAAGCGCAGTTTTTCCTCATTCAATTGCTTTTCCCTCCAGATTCGGGGCCCGCCACAACCAAGCGTTTTCAGCGATCCGATCACTGATCTTCTTGTAGCCAGCAGCCATATAGCTATGCCCATACCGCTCGGGGAGAACCGGGGCGATATTTTCTATTCCTTGCAAGAACTCGAAAACTTGTTTTTGCGTCATCGGCGCAGCTAAAGGTGACAGCCCATCCGTCAAATAGCCTTTGTCTGCTTGGTAGACGAAGAACTCGTTTATCTTTTGCCCATCACGGTCTATAGTCAGCAAATAGTTATTACTGGTTAGTTTTATTCTGGTGTAGCCTGGCATCGTCGAATCCAAAGCCTCAAGATGTTCCTGGTCGAAAAAAGACACCCACACTTTCGATACCGCGTCGATCCTTGTAAGCGGGGTGATCGGAATATAGCCGTAAGCGGTCACGAATGGGGCAAAACCAGCAGCAAGATTGCGCACAGTGGCATTCAGACATAGCCAAGGCATTTTGATACCTTTTAAACGCCCATCAAGTTTGGCACGCACAACGTCCACGCACGCGTTTTCGCCTACCGCCACCACCGCGTGCCGGTGCGGGGTCTGGATCACTTTCCCCTTAAATGGAGCGACCACAGACCCGCTCACGAACACGTCCCTGCTTGGACGAGGCCACGGGTAAAGCGAAGGCTTAAAGGGTGGGGTAACAATCTTTTTCGCGTTCATCACACCACCCCAGAGAATTTTAAATAATCCACAGTTTCGTTAGTGAACCGCCACGACTTACCGATCTTTACGGCCCCTGGCAAGCCTCTAGCGGCCCAAGTGCGGACCGTATAGACGGACACGCGGAATGTATCAGCTATTTCTTTAGTGGTATATAGTTGCTCTGCTACTCTCATACTTCCCCTGTAGGGCGCGCCGCTTTTCCCTTTCATCACCATGTCACCAAGTTTTTTCCGTCGAAAATGCAGTCAATGTTTTCCCCACCTACCAGGCAAGACAGTTTTTCCTTAGACTTTGGTGCTTTAAGAGCCTTTAGATAGTCTTTGCCGGAGCTATCTTTTACGGCTTTAATATCAGCGCTACGGGCCGCCTGGATGAACCGGGCAGAAGCATCTTTGCTATCGACTTGCTTCCCGAGCTTTACTTTCCCGCCCTGCAAAGAACATTCCACGATCTTTGCGGTGCCTTTTTTTAGGCAGGAATAAGACCCGCCCTCATCAAATACCGCTTCCACTTTTGGGTCAGCAGATAGCGCTTGCGGGGATTGCCGCTGCAACTGGGCAGAAGAAAGCCCCACCGTTATAGCTACTAGCAATCCGGCTACCACGAAGAAAATAGTAAAAAATCGGATCCGTTTATCAGTCATGCCCTCCATGTAGGGCGCGTGAAAAAGCCAGGGGCAAAGGATCCCGAAGAACCCAATGCCCCTGGCTATATAAGACAGCGCCGAAAGCAATCATCATTGTCGCGTGAGCGCTGCCAGCTTTTAATCCTCGCTCTTGCGACGGGCCACGGCGAAACTGCCAGCAGCGCCAGCTCCACAAGCAAGCGCGCCTAGCGCCGCTAGCCCAATAACCGAACCAGTCTTAGCCAGGTGCTCCCCATTTTGGCCCTCCGGCACGGCCTGACCGCCAGCATTAGGCATAGAAGCATTTTTAGCGATTTCCTCCGAGGGTTTGGTTAGCCCCGGTGTTTCGCAAGAATCGCTCACTAGGCCCTGCTCGACTAGGGCATCCATAATCGCGGCCTGAAGATTAGCAGAATTGGACCAGGTTTTAGCCTCGATAGCGCCCTTAATATACTTGTAGGCTTTATCAAAGTTAGCCCCCGGCAAGAATTCATCAAACCCAGCCTTCACGGCGGCCTTGGCTTCCTCAGAACCAAAGTTCCCGTAAGTAACCTTTTCACCCCAGGAACCAAGTAGATCCTTAACCTTGCCCTCGAAGAACGCCTTGTCGTGGCATTCGTTCTTTACTTCCTTTTCGGCTCCCGGATCGGCAGGCTTTACCAGGTTGGGGGCAGGTTGATCCTGGGTAACTGAAGCCGGGTCTTTCACCTCGACTGCAATCGCCGGTGCGGCTACCCCCATCGAGAGGGCAAATCCCACCGCGAGAGTTGGCACAACTTTCTTCAAAAGCATATTTTTAACCACCTTTGTTGTCGACTTTGGTGCTTCCACTATTGGTAATGCGTAAAGACACATCGGTGACTATGTAGGGCGCGGTTAAATATCCCAATAAATGAAAATGCCGCTTTCTGCCGGGCACGAAAAGTAGCTGGTCTTTAAGTCCTTAGCCAGCGATTCATAGCTACAATAGGAATCCAGTTGCAAGTAGTCCATTGGGCGGATGATGGTTTCTTTGGCAATCTTTCGCGCGTAGTCAGAAAAGCTCTTGGCGTGGATCGGTTTTTCTCCGCCGTCTAGGTCGAAGTCGCGGATAGTTACGCCGCTATCGGTTTCTTCTACTTCGCAGCGACCCCGCAGGTCTTCCTCGAACGCGCCGTAGTCGAAATGGTCTATCATCGCTTGGAAGTCCTCGTAAAGGTACGCGTAAACCTCAGCGAAATCTATCCAGCTGTCATATCTGCCTTGGTAGATCAGTCCGAAGTCTTTTACTTCCTCGCCGTCTTTAATCCCGCGCACTGCCATATATGCATCCAGTGCCGCTTGGCGTTCAGATTCAGCTTTCTCTGCCGGGCTTGGCCCAAAGTTTTCTACGCTCATGCCTCTCTTGTGTGGCGCGGGTTAATAGTCGCGGAACACGTACACGCCGTTTTCCGATTCGGCGCAGGAATAATCGTTCTTCAAATCATTAGCCAAGGCTTCATAGTCGCAGTAAGCGTCCAGCCAGTTGCAGTCCTCAGTCTCAATAACGGTTTCGTCAGCAACGCTCCTGGCGTAGTCTTCAAAACTACTCGCTTTAACCGTGCCCTTGCCGTCCGGGTCATCATCAAAATTGCGGATAACAACCCCGCCGTCCGTTTCTTCCACTTCGCAGTTGAGTTTTAGATCGCGGGAAAAACTGTCATAGTCAAAATAGCGGTTCAAAACATCAAGACCTTCAAACTGGTATGCATACTCGGAGGCAAAATCCGACCAAGAATCGTATTCACCTTGGTAACGGCTCTCGAACTCTAAGGCTTCTTCCGGGTCAGTAATCCCGCATTCTTTTACCCAAGCGCAAAACGGCTTCTCGTTGCCATCTTCTTTGGCCTGGCTATAAGCCTTGCCCCACCCGCTAGCTTCCTCCACGGACTTGGGGGCGATCTCTAATTCCCCATCGGTATCGGATACTTCCAGGTTTTCGTGCTCGCGGATCAGGCAAACATCAACCGGTGTAAGCCCTTCGGTGTCGGTAATCTTCACCCACTCGCCGGTGACTATCCCTTTGCGCCTGCAATCAACGCAGTCCACAAACACCTTCGGGGTATCTAGATCTTCCAGGCGTTTTTCCAGCTCCAAAGTCAGCCCGGACTCAGCTCGGTATTTTTCGGTAAACTTCCCGTCTTTTGCGCGCGGATGCTTCGCCTCGAAATTGCTCATGCCTTGTATTGTTGGCGGGGTTTGTTTGCTGCCCATTTTTCTCCTTCGGTTTTGGCTTCCTATGCCCCTTATGTAGGGCGCATGGCAAAACCTGCCCGCCCGCGTTTTCACCGCTGATTGCCGCGCCCTATGTAGGGGGCATGGACAAAGTTTTTATTTTCAACCTGCCAGCAGTAGCAGAAAAGTTAGCAGGAGATTACGAAGTTATTAGCGGCACTAACTTTAAGGAAGCAGCCCGCAAAGCATCCCCACCGCTAACCGATTCACTGGCGTTCTCGGTAATCAAAAACCAAGACAGCTACGGCTTCCCAGCTGATAAATGGGTAAAGCTCGCGGTAGAAAAACTTGGGCCCGTACTAATCGTGGGCTCCGGGAGCCTAGACGGTACCAGCGGAGCTACCTACTGCGGAAGTGAAGATGAAATCCACGATGCGCTTTCCGGTATGGGGATAGAAGTAGAGTCCCTTGCACCAATCGAAGACTTTTCCGGTCTATTCTTCGACGAGCAAGAACCTGCCCCTGGCTCTGGCGCAGGGGGCACTGAGCAAGAAAGTGGCTTTGAGCTACCCGGCGTAACCAAAACGCCTGAACCAGCCCCGCAAACGAATTTTGAATTGCCCGGAATCGGCATCCCTGACGACACCCCCACCACTACACTGCCAGTTACAGAGCCAGCCCCAGCAACCAGTTTTGATTTACCTGGAGTAAGCGCGGGCCCTACGCCTGGCTTCGACTTGCCTGGAGTAAGCGCGGGCCCCGATCCTGTCCCCAGTCCAGTCAGCTTCGAGCTACCAACTGACGCAATGCCGTTTTCTAGCCCGACCCCCCAAGGAAGTCTCTATGACGATATAGATCTAAGCCTTCCCGAGCCAGCAGTAGACTATGGAGCACCTGGCTCTAGCGCAAGCAACACTGAGCAGCATGTTGCCCCCGGCCCTAGCGAAGCCTATGAAGCCCCCGACTCCAGGCCAGCCCCAAGCTGGGAAGAACAGCCAGCCGAAACTAACTGGGCCCCCACAAGAATCGGGAAAGAACCCACCCGGCCAGCACCCGCACCACCCATAGCACCCGCCGCCATAGCGCACACCACAAACGGCGGGTGCCCCACCATCATCGTGTTCGGAGCCAAAGGGGGAGTAGGCAAAACCACCACCTCCATACATTTAGCCCAAAGAGCGGGCAGGTTATGCCCCGATATGCGGGTAACCCTAATAGATGCAAACCGGGGACAAGGCGACATACGCACCAAACTGCGCACCCTAAACGTGCCCACCATCTTCGACGCTTTACCAGAAGAAGGAAGAGGCGCAATCATCACCCCGCCAGCCCTCGACAAAGACCGGCCACCACACTTAGAGCCGTTAGCGTTCGCGCTAATCGCCGCACCGCCCTCCGAGCTATCCGACCCCACCCAAGTAACCCCCGAGGTTTACCAAAACGCGCTCAGCGAGGCAAGAGAAGTATCCGACCTAGTAATAGTCGATACCCAAATCTCAGAAAAATACGACACCACCAAGCTTTTCGAGAACTTCCTGATCCCCCTACTGATAAAAGACGAAAACATTTGGGGAGTAGGAGCCACCGAGGATTCACCAGAATCTATCAACAACTTGCTTGAACGGCTACACCAATACCGGGCAAGAGGGGTAAAGGCAGCAAAAATCTTTACCCTCATCGCTCAAGCACACGCTCATAACACCCCCGAAGATTTAAGAGACTTCGAGGAAATGTTTGACCAAGCATCAACTTTTGCTGGTGCAGTGCCCTACAACAAAACCATTTACAACCGACTATCAAGCGGAATCCTATGTGAAGGCTTGCCCCCGGTAGCCGAACCCTTAGATCGGATACTCTACGCCGTCACCGGGAAGAACGCATTCATCACCAGAAAAGAACCGGAGGCAAAAAAGAAAAAACGTCGC
>CAMYAU010000096.1 GCA_947253735.1 uncultured Varibaculum sp.
TGATCGACATCCCCAGGTTGCCGATCCCGGCTTGCAGTCCCAAAGCAGTCCCCGACAGTCGTTTGGGGAAGAAATATCCGGTGGAAGGCATGTAGCCAGAGAAGGAACCGCCTCCGATTCCGCACATGAAGGCTAAAGCTAATAGCCACCAATAGGGGGTGTTCGGGTTTTGAACCGCGAAGAACCATCCCAACATGGGAATCATATAAAGGATTGAAGACCAGCCCACCAGTTTGCGGGTACCCACGATGGGGGGCAAGAAAGTGTAAATCAAACGCAAAAACCCGCAGGACAAGCCGGGCATGGAGGTTAACCAATAAAGCTGTGCCTTGGTGAGATCGAATCCGATCTCGTTAAGTTTCGGGGCGATTGCGGAGACCAGGAACCATACAGTGAAAGCCAGGATTAGGGAATAGGTGGAAATCGCCAGGGTGCGCCAGGCAAGACCAGAGTCCCATTTATCCGGATTGTTTGGCTCCCAGTCAGTCAGTACGTATCTAGATTTCTTAGTAGCTTTCATAGCCAAAAACTTCCTTTGATGCTGGGTAACACCTGTAGCCTTTCACATTTTTCCTATCATTTCCGTGTTATGATGCTTTGAGAAAGTATCTGCAGGTTAAAGCGATATTTTTATCGGTGATAGTAACCCGGTCTTAGGGAAAATATCCAGGTAATCGCAAGCTTTTATTTGCGTAATTAGTAGGAGGATTTCGCCTTGCCAACGGACCCGCATGCACATTTAAAAGAGAAAAAACTACAAAAATTACGCGGTCGCGTCGCAGGTGCGGTAATAACGGTTTCAGACCGTTGTAAAAACGGAGAACGTCCAGATAAGTCAGGACCGCTGGCGCAAGAACTGCTGGCACAATACGGAATCGATGTAGATCGGGTGCGGTTAGTAAGCGATGGAATCGAATCCGTCCAAAATGAGATTCGTGCCGCCATTGCCGAGGGTGCGCGGGTAGTAATCACTACCGGAGGCACCGGAATTACCGAAAGAGACCTCACCCCGGAGGCAACTGCCCCCTTGCTGGAGGCACGTCTGGACGGGATTGCCTGGCAAATCTGCCAGCAGGGTCTAAAAGCCACTCCGCTCGCATCGCTTTCACGCGCCCTAGTGGGAATCACCGCTCGCGGTGCCGCGGGTGCTATCGTAGCCAATGCGCCCGGCTCACGGGGAGGAGTCCGCGACACCCTGAGTGTCCTCGGCCCCCTCTTGCCCCACCTTTTAGAGCAGCTAGATCCCGTAGCCTTCCCCCTGGATTAACAGCCGGAGACCTACTTCTTCCGGAGCGGGCAAAACTTTTTCCTCCTGCCCAAAAACTCGAAAAATGACCAAGTCATTTTTCGAGTTTTGCGCCCGCCTAGCCGACTCGGATAAAAGTTTCGCCCGCTCCTATTCTGGAGTTGGTGCTCCCGCGTAGAGGTCGCGGCTAAGACAAGGGATAACGAGCAGTAGCGAGGGAGTAGATTGTTCCGAGCAGGCGCGGTGGGCATAAGAATTCGGAAAACGTAGCGCCGTTTTCCGAATTCTTGGGCGGGAGGGACAATCTACTCGCTCGCGCAGCTAACGGGAGATGCGTAGTAACTCGGTTACCGGGGGAATATCTGCCGGCGTATCGACGTCACGGGCGTAATCAGGGGAAATCTCGCGGGTGGCAAACCCGATTTCACCTAGCACTCCGCGTACCGAACAATTTAAGGGATTCGCCCGCGCCATCTCCATCAGTGCCCGCACGGTAAATGCCCCGAGAACATATTGGGTAACCTCTCCGACCTGGCCTAAGAGTATTTTTTCTTTTTCGGCTGCTTCCTCATTAGTTTCCTGTAGCTGCCGTGCCAGCTGCCGTAAAGCAAACCCTGCCAGGGGGGCATCCACTGGACAAACCCCGATAATATCGGAAGGCGAAAATACGAACGAGGCAGCTAAACGGTGCCAGCCGGCAACTATGCCCGCTGCCGGTCCTGAACCAGGGGGTTCCTCCATAGTGAGGGAAACTTTCTCGGGAACCTCAAGTTCCTCGGGAGCCACTACTACGGTAGGAACCTTCGGCAAGAATGAAAGTGTCCAGCTGATGAGGCGATCCCCAGCAATTAGCAGATCAGGTTTACTGCATCCGCCCAAACGTTTCCCGGTCCCGCCCGCCAGCACAATCACTCCATTTAGGTACTGCGGGGAACTAGCCATGATCAACTTCCTTAGCTGCCGCTTCCTGCTCGCATCCCGGACGCACCCAAGTTCCCGAGCGTCCTCCGCGTTTTTCCAGGACATAGCATTCACGGATAGAAACCATTTTGTCTACCCCTTTCACCATGTCAATCAGGTTTAAAGCGGCGACGGAGGCAGCGGTAAGGGCCTCCATCTCAATTCCGGTGCGGTCAGCAGTCCGGCAGGTGGCGAGGATCTCGACCCCGTCCTCAGCCAGTTCGATATCCACCGCGCAATAATGCACCCCAATCGGGTGCGCCAAAGGCAACAGCAGGGGGGTACGTTTAGATGCCGCGATTCCCCCGATACGTGCCACCGCTAAGGCATCCCCTTTCGGGACTTCGCCAGCCTGCAAAGCCGCCATGATCTTCGGTGAGCACTGCACAAAGGCGCGCGCCCGTGCCTGGCGCACCGTGGGTTGCTTGCCGGTAATATCCACCATATGTGCCTGCCCAGAAGCATTTAAGTGGGGTAAAGGTTGCGCGTCCTCGTTTTTCATTACTGCTCCTTGTCTCTTAATGACCAGCTCGCTATATTGCGCGGGTTAATGCGCCCCTAGCAGGGCAACACATCGACCAGACTCCATTGCTCCACTTCGGTAACCTCCTCCGGCACGATTGCCAGTGCATTAGCTTGATGTAGGGAAGCCACAAAGTGTGATCGCGCCCCTAAACGGTGAGTCGGAGTAACCGTGGGGGTATCGCCTACCCGCTCTGCCTCGGTCAAATGTACCGGCACGAACTGGCGTTTACCCGCAGGGGACTTCCAAGCCACCGTAGTAGTGGCGGCGCGAGTCTGCAGCGCCGCGCGTCCCTCTTTACCGGATAGAGCGGCCAGAACCGGACGTACAAATACGTGGAAAGACACAAACACGCTGACCGGATTGCCCGGCAAAGTTGCCACATAAACATCGGCGCCATCGGGGGCGGCAATAGTGCCAAACCCCTGCGGTTTACCCGGCTGCATCGCAACTTTGGTAAACGCTAAACCTCCGGATAAACCAACTTGTTTAACCACGTCATAGGCGCCGGCGCTCACTCCACCAGTGGTGACAATCAAATCCGCTCCCTGGGCAGCCTGCTCCAGAGTTTTCGCAAACACTTCCGGTTCATCATCGGAACTGTAAACCCCCGAGACAATTACGTCTTGGCGGCGCAGCAAGGCCTCTAGCAGCACCGAATTCGAGTCCGGGATTTGCGCTCCCTTTAGGCTGGCACCTGCCGGACGCAGCTCCAACCCAGTAGAGATCACTGCTACTCGCGGACGGCGATACACCGGTAACTCTGAATAGCCAATCGAAACCGCCGAAGAAAGTGCCGCGGGAGTAAGAACTGTTCCCGCCGCTAACACCAGGTCACCCACGGCGGCGTCCTCGCCTGCCTTACGCACATTGGCTCCTGCGCGCGGACAACGCTCAATCGTGACCTCTTTAGGTAGGTCAAGGGGGCCAGCCGGCAGGGTAGTGTCCTCTACTTTAATCACGGTATCGGCGCCAGCCGGCATTCGTGCGCCAGTCATAATCCGGATAGCATGCCCGGGACTGAGCTGATAATCCCCATTATCACCAGCGGCAATATCGGCTTGAACCGGCAAAGTTAAGGGCAAAGTTTTTTGGGCTCCATCATCCCCCGGGGCGCTCGGCAATTCGGATCGACTGGGCGTAGCAGCAGGCAGCGTCGTTGCGCTTTTTTCTGCTCCGGTAGCCGCCGGGATCGACGTATTTTCGAGGGCGTCCGGCAGATCGCAGGAACGCACCGCGAACCCGTCCATAGCGGAATTGGTAAAAGGTGGCACTGGGAAACGGGCATAAACATCTTCCGCCAAAGTCGCGCCCAATGCTTCTGCCACCGGCATTACTGTAGGAGGAAGCGAATTTACCTGGGTTAATACCTGGTTCAGGTATTCATCTACCGCTTTCATAATTATTTATCCTTTCCGGATAGCGCTGCTGGCTTAGGGGATCCGTTCCCAAAATGCACCACATTCCATTTTCCGCTGCCCGCATCTACGATTAAAAGTTTTCCGATCAGCGGCTCGCCTACTCCCACGATCATTTTGATAGCTTCAGTTGCCAAAATTGAACCTGCCTGCCCGCAAACCGCTCCCAGCACACCATTTACCCGAGAAGTAGGGGTAGTGCCAGCCGGTGGAGCTGCCGGATACAGGTCCCGTAACGTAAGCCCCTCAGCGAACACCGAGATCTGAAAATTCATCGCCACCAAAGTTCCCCACAGGTGCGGACGTCCCACCTCGGCGCAAGTATCTGAAAGTAAATATTTAGCGGAAAAATTATCGGTCGCATCAATCACCAAGTCATAGGCAGCGATAATGCTGTGGGCATTATCGGCAGTGATCTTTGGTTCCAGTTGCACCCGCACATTCGGGTTCAAAGCATGGACGGTGGCCGCGGCTGACACCGATTTCACCTGTCCCAAGCTAGAGGCGGGATGGATTACTTGGCGCTGTAGATTTGATTGTTCGAGCCGGTCAGGATCTGATATCCCCAAGGTGCCGACCCCGGCAGCACTTAAATACGCTAAAGCGGGAGAACCCAGACCCCCTGCACCTACTACTAAAACTCGCGCGGCCTGCAAAGAATCAATCCCGCGCTCGCCGATCCCGTCCACAGTGGCGGTGAGGCGATCACGTTCTGAAACCATCCGCGTCCTTTCCCCTAGTTACTGCCTTATACTCTACCGGGAGAGCGCATTCGGGAGGGCGAAAGATGCTATTTGATGTAAAAATAACAGAAGAATCCCTGGTAGATTCGAGTTTGTCTACCGGGGAAACAGATATTCCAGCCACTAGTGGCGCGCGGGTGGTGTTCAACGGCTGCGTCCGTAATCATGACAGTGGTCAAGGAGTAACCCACCTGATCTATTCCGCGCATCCGGAGGCCGAAAAATTTTTGATTAAGGCCGTACGTGATGCCATCCAGATTTCCCTTCCCGAGGACGAGGGGGCGGTTTCCCCGGAGACAGCGGGGGATAACACCGAAAGTTTAGATGCAGTTTTTGTACGTCACCGGATCGGGCGGCTAGAAATCGGAGAAACCGCCCTGCTAGTAGTGGTAGATGCCCCGCATCGCGCTGCCGCCTTCAAAGTGAGCGCTGAAATCGTTGACCAGATCAAGGCGCAGGTGCCGATCTGGAAGGATCAATACTTCTCCAATGGAAGTAACCAGTGGTCAAACTGTCCCTAAAGTCCCCGCAGGTTAAAATTTGGTTCTTGTGAGCACCTGGGCGGATTTTGCCTCTCGCCCCGAAATCCGGAAAATGCTCTGGCATTTTCACGGATTTAGTGCCCGAAGCCTACCCTGAGGCATAAATCCGCCCAGGTGCTAGCGCTGTTACCGAGTTATTACCGGCCGCGACCTAGTGTGGGGACAGGTTGACCAGTCTCGAAAAAAAGAATTATCTGTACATCTCTACTTTGCCATTTTCTGCGGGTCGCGGCCGGTAAAAGATACGAGAGGGGCTTGA
>CAMYAU010000097.1 GCA_947253735.1 uncultured Varibaculum sp.
TGCGATACCAGCGAGCGTGGAGCCTAGGTTTTATCCGAGTGGGTGCGGTGGGCATAAGAATTCGGAAAACGCCGCTACGTTTTCCGAATTCTTGGGCGGGAGGAAAAACCTAGGCTCCGCGCGGGAACCGGGGGAAAACTTCTTCCCACACACAGAACCCGCCCGAGGTTGAGGACATTCAGTTAGGAGGGTCAGGAAATCTGGGAGAGGACTTCTAGGAGTACCGGGGTTACCCG
Source organism: uncultured Varibaculum sp. (assembly GCA_947253735.1). Classification (GTDB taxonomy): domain Bacteria; phylum Actinomycetota; class Actinomycetes; order Actinomycetales; family Actinomycetaceae; genus Varibaculum. Next base: position 237 of record CAMYAU010000097.1, read on the forward strand.
CTCGATTACTTCCAGGGTGTCGGCAAACTCGCGATCCCCGCCATACCAAGGATCCGGAACTTCCATATCTCCCGGTCCGGCCTCGGGATCAAAATCGCGGTAGAGACGAATTTTGCTCTCATCGGCTCCCCAACGCTGCGCTAGCCGGGTAAGGGCGTTCTTGTGACCACTGGTCATAGCCAATATCAGGTCAGAATCTTGGAAATCATCGCGATTAATTTGGCGAGCATAGTGATCGGGAACCAGCCAGCCGTGTTCTTCCAAGGTGTGTACCGCGCGATAATCTGGGGGATTTCCGTGTTCTTCATCGGAGACGCCGACCGAGTCGAAAACCAAGTTATCGAGTATTTCTTCTTCGGCCTTTTGGGTGGCAACCGCCTGCGCCATCACTGAACGGCAGATGTTGCCGGTACATACGAACAGCACCCGGGTCAATGAAAATCCTTTCGCTAGCTAGTTATTTGGGGTTTAAGTTGAATTCTTATTCGATTTTTAACGCTCTCACCAGGAGCTTTCGACGGGAGCGCCCTCTTTGTATCCGGCGGCGCTTTGAATCCCGACAATCGCTTTTTCGCGGAACTCTGCCTGGTTAGTGGCGCCGGCGTAGGTAAAGGAGGAGCGTACGCCCGCCAAGATCTGGTCGATCAGGCTTTCTACCCCGGGGCGCGCAGGATCTAGATACATCCGGGAGGTGGAGATACCTTCTTCGAATAGTTCTTTCCTGGCCCGTTCAAAACCGCGGGAAGTAGCGTTACGGTTGCGGACTGCTCGCCGGGAAGCCATTCCAAAGTTTTCTTTATAGGGACGCCCATCTGCGTCTCGCACAATATCACCGGGGGATTCGTGAGTACCGGCGAACCAGGAACCTACCATTACGTTAGAGGCCCCAGCTGCCAGGGCTAAAGCGACATCTCGAGGATGGCGAACGCCTCCATCAGCCCAAACGTGCTTCCCGAGTTCATGAGCCCGGCGGGAACATTCAAGGACCGCCGAGAACTGGGGGCGGCCGACGCCGGTAGCCATCCGGGTGGTGCACATAGCGCCTGGCCCGATGCCTACTTTCAAAATATCTGCGCCGGCAGCGGCCAGTTCTGATACCGCATCCGCGGTGACCACATTTCCGGCCACGATAGGTACTTCTACTCCGGTGGAGCGTACCGCCTGCAAAGCTTGGATGGTCTTGTCTTGATAACCGTGGGCAGTATCTACCACTAATACGTCGACGCCTGCTGCTACCAGCTGACAGGCACGCCCGGCCACGTCACCGTTAATTCCGATTGCCGCGGCCACCCGTAATTTGCCGTTTTTATCAGTATTAGGGGTGTAGATGGAGGAGCGGACTGCCCCTGGAGCGGTCATCACCCCGACCAGGCGCCCGTCAGTATCGACTACTGCACCGAGGCCTAGGTGCTCTTCCGCTAACTGGCGGTACGCGTCCTCGGGGCCAATCCCTTCCGGCAGGAGAAGGGAATGGGGATCCATCACCGTATGTAGCTGCGCAAAGTGATCCACCCCGGCCAGTGCCGACTCGGGGACTACCCCGATGGGATGATTTTCCTCGTCTGTGACTAGTACTGCTCGGTGGGAACGCTTAGAAATCAGGGATAGTGCCGCCGCTACCGTGTCGTGCGGGCCCAGTACCACTGGAGTGTCATAGACAGTGTGGCAGGCTTTTACCTTAGCTACCGTTTCGGCAATGATATCGCCGGGAACATCTTGGGGCAGAGTAACCAGGCCCCCACGGCGGGAAACCGTTTCCGCCATCCGCTTGCCGGCGACCGCCGTCATATTCGCGACGATGATGGGCACGGTGGTGCCGGTACCATCATCAGAAGATAGATCCACGTCAAAACGAGACGCAATTCCCGAACGGGAAGGAACCATGAAAACGTCGTCATAGGTCAGCTCGTAAGGGGCTGACATTCCATTTAGAAAGCGCACAACTACTCAGTTTAGTGCAAATAAAGCAAAAGGGGGAGACTCTACAAGTAGGGGAAAATCCTCCTAGAAAAATCTAGGGTGTTTTCCCAGTTGAGGAGATTATAGCGTGGGGGAAAGAAAAAACACTTTCCCGCAGTTTCAAAAAGTTGCCTAAAGATAGCTAGGCTAGTTTTATGGTTGATACTGAGAATCGGGAAGTGCTTACCTGGCAAGGATTCGGGGATGCCACCCGGCAAATCGCACAAAATATTGTAGATTCCGGCTGGATGCCAGAGTTAGTAGTAGCAGTGGCTCGCGGAGGTCTGTTGCCAGCGGGAGCGCTCTCTTACGCGTTGGGGCTTAAAGCGATCGGGACTATGAACGTTGAGTTCTACACCGATATCGAGGAGACCCTGCCAGAGCCGGTTCTAATTCCTCCATTGATGGACGTTTCGGCGCTTTCGGGGAAACGAGTGCTGGTAGTAGATGACGTAGCCGATTCGGGGAAAACCTTAGATCTGGTGATGCGGCTAATCCGCGAACGGGGGATTCCCTCTGGTCAAGAGGGCGAGCGCGTGAATGTATCGGAAGCCAGGAGCGCCTGTATCTACGTGAAGTCCCGGTCGATTATTAGACCTGACTATGTGCTTAAGCACACCGATAAATGGATTAATTTCCCTTGGTCCACGTTGCCCCCGGTTACCCCAGGTGTTCTGGGGCACTAGCTTTATCCGCTGGTAACCATTCCGGCTAGGCAGCGGGGCAAGGCAGCTTCCAAGAAGTGGCTTGAGGGGCGTAATACTTGTCCAGAATCTGCCTTCCCGGAGCGGTTTATCAGATCTGCCTGCCACAGAGCAACCACTACGAATGCGCACTCTAGAGGTTCCACCTGCAGGCGTAGTCCCAGGGCATGTAGACATTTGGTGATGATCTCTGCAAGCTGTTCTTCTATCACTCGGATTTCTTTGCGGAGAACTGGCAAGAATTCTCGGTTGCGAGCCGCGTAGACTCGCAACTCGGTCAGCACTAATACGAAATCTCGTTCGAACAGCATAGTTGAGGAGATCGCTTCGCTGACTAATGGCCAGTGGGTAGTTAAGAAACTATCTTCACAGGTCTTTACGTCTGCATATAGAGCCGGTTCAATTAGATTTTGGGCTTGGCGAAGTTGTCCTGAAACTTGTACGAACTCGCCGTGAATATATTGGCGTAGGAACTCTGAAAAACTTGGGAAGTTAGAATAGAAGGCTCCCCGGGAAAAGCCGGCAGCTTCGCACAGGGTTTTCACCCCGGTTTTGCCTAGTCCCTCTTTTGCAAACAGTTCCCGGGCAGCCGCGAATAGTTTTTGCTGGGTAATCTCGCGTCGCGCGGATACCGCTGGCTGCGCCGGGAGAGAAGTTGTCATTTTAGGGTTTTCCTCCGTTAGGATTCAGGGGAATAGCCCTAGTCTATGGTTTTGGATCAAGTATTTGAAAGTAGGCAGCTTGGATGAGGTATTAGCGCTAGCTCGCCGCACCTTGGATGCCTGCGGGCTGCAAGATTGGGAAGTTGGCCTGGATCATGCGCGGCGGCGTGCCGGAGCCTGTCATTTTAGGGATAAACGGATCAGTTTTTCCCGCTACCTGCTTCCGCTTTACGATGCAGATTCCGTTCGGGAAGTGGTTTTGCACGAGGTAGCGCATGCCCAGGTGGGGCCGCGGGCAGGGCATGGAAAACGTTGGCAGCAGGCAGTTAAGTCGCTAGGAGGGAGTGCGGAGCGGACAGTCTCCCCGGATGCTCCCTCCTTGCCCGCACCTTGGATAGGGGTGTGCAAAGCCGGACACCGCATAGAACGTTTCCGCACCCCCACTCGAGTCTTAGCCTGTTCTATATGTTCTCGCGATTTTCGTTTAGAAAATATTTTTACTTGGACCTACCAGGGAGGCCCTCCGCAGCACCACCCTGCTTACCTGCGTGAACTTCGAAAAATTCACAAAAATCATGAAAATTAGTTCCCAGATTACGCGGGATCTGTTTTATCTAACCCTTAAACTAGATGCTGGAGGCTTTTCAAACCAGACGTAGGGGGGCGTATGGATAATTATCTAACAGATCCTTCCTACGCTGACCGTACTTCTGCTGCTTCCGAAAATCTGGGCAACTCTTCCTTACCGCCTTCTAGTCAACCTTCCTCAAATATTGCTGGTTATCGGCTGTTAAAGGCTTTGGGTGCCGGCACCATGGGAGAAGTGTGGCAGGTGGTAGACCCGCGAGGAAACCTGTATGCCGCTAAGATTTTACGTTCTAAGTTGGCGATTAAACCCGGGATTGCTGAGCGTTTTCGGATGGAAAAAGACCTGGTTACCGGGATACGGCACCAAAATATTGTGGAAGTTTACGATCTGGTGCAAACCCCGGAATATATGGCGATCATTATGGAATATACCGATGGTGGGGATTTGGGGGATTTACTTAAAAGTTGCGGCACCCTGCTTCCCTTAGATGCCGTCTACTATTGCATGGGAATTGCCGCTGGGCTTTCTCCGATCCATCAGGCTGGGATTGTGCATCGAGATTTGAAACCCTCCAATATTCTGTTGAAGCGACAAGAAGGCTACCTGGTGCCCAAAATCGCGGATTTTGGTTTAGCCCGGTGGATTGATCCCCGCTACGAAATCCAGACTACTAAACGTTCTGGAACCCCTTACTATATGGCGCCGGAGATGATTGAAGGCAAAGGGGTGAGCTCGAAAACCGATATTTATTCCCTGGGAGTCATCCTATATGAGTTGCTCTGTGGGATAACCCCTTTTAGAGGGACAGTGGGGGAAGTATTAAACCATCAGTTCTACGATATGCCGGGGATGATTCCTGGAATTCCCAGCTCCCTGTGGAATGTGCTGGCTAAAATGCTGGCGAAAGAAACTTCGGTGCGCCCCACTGCCACCCAAACCCACGCCCTCTTAAATTCAGTAGTTGACCAGGTACGCCCCCTTGCTGCCCTGGAGGCTTTTGCTGAACCCCCCTCTCCGCAACCTTTAGAGGACGTGGTTAAGATATCCCCACCAGATGCCCAGACCTCCTTGGCCTCGGCGAAACCGATTATTCCCGCCCACGATGAGGCCGAAACCCAGTCGGGACAGACCGCTCGCGGGCAGGTAGAACCAGCGGCTCCCGTCTGGCATCCGGTAGCTTTACCTCCAGCGATTATGGTTAATACCGAGGAAGTTAATGGGGCTGGTGTGGGATCTCCTGGGGGATTTTCCCCGCCGAGGGAGCAGGACACTTCTCTCAATGAGCAAACTTTAGGAGCCTGGGGAAACAACCTAGGTTTTGCCGAGAACGTATCCGGTGACTCTCCTCGTCAGGGTGTAGCGGATCCCCGCGGGGGAGCAGCTAAAGAAGTATTGGGGGGAGTAGCGATCGGCCTAGGAATCGGTGTCCTGGTCACCTTGGCTGCAGCT
>CAMYAU010000098.1 GCA_947253735.1 uncultured Varibaculum sp.
AAAACTTTGTTAGCTCATACCAAAGCAGTGTTTTCTGAACCGGGCTTGGCCCTGTTATTTGTGATTGGCGCCTTGACTCTGGGATCCTACCAGGCAGTTTTCAATATGATTCCCTACCGTTTCAGCACCGCCCCCTACCTGTTCCCTACTTGGATAGTTTCCGGGTTCTTCCTGGTTAACGCCTTTGGCTCCCTGTCTGCCTCGGTCAGCGGCAATCTAATTGTCCGCTACGGCAGACGGAGAGTAATGCTCTTCGCCGCCCTGCTGACCTTAATAGGGCTGTTACTCACCATTTTTGAGAGCTTGTGGATCGTAATTCCGGCGCTAATAATTTTCGCTATCGGGTTCTTCGCGGTCCACGCCACCGCTTCCGGCTGGGTAACTGCCCGCGCAGTTGCCGGAGTAGGTGCTGCCGGGCAAGCCGCCTCCGCCTATTCGATTTCTTACTACCTGGGAGGCTCCTGTTTCGGAACCTTAGGAGGTATCGCCTGGCATCACTGGAGTTGGTCAGGTTTAGTCATCCTCACCGGTTCTTTGCTCGCCCTAGTAGTAGTATTCTCCCTACTCCTGCGAAGAATCCCGCCCAACAGCTAAAAGCGGAGGGATAACGGGAATAGATATTTCAACCTGGGACGCCAGCGAGTATCTAGATACTGTAGATGACGTAGCTACCTATTTAAACACTGCTTTAGAGGACGAAAATCCGGCAATCCTACAGGCCGGCTCGAAGGGATGTGGCAAAAGCCAGGGGAATGAGCACTATCGCCCGGCAAGCAGGTGGCGGTATGACTAGTTGTCCTAGTTCTCGCGCTGCTCATTCCTCGGAAAGCAGCTGCTAAAGCAGACAATAAGTAATCGAGGGCGATGACCCCGGCGGGGAGAGCTACCTGTTTTCCCCGCCTGGACCGCGTATCAAAGACAAAACCGCCCTCCCGAGTGGATAAATCGCCCAAAAAACACCCCTATGAATTTGGCGCTGGAGGGTGATTTTGTACCAGGAGGGTGAAAACGTCGCCACTCACCAGCCCACTCATAAACGCCCAAACGAAATCACCCTCCAGCGACGTAATCGCCCTCCAACGATGAAAGCACCCTCCCAGGACAACTCCACCCTCCATCGACTAGAACGCTCTCCAGGAACAAAAGCACCCTCCCCAGATAGCAAAACCACCCAATTCTCCACCCCTCTATCCCAAAGCGGGAGGGCGATTTTGCAGCGGGAGCAAAATAGAGTTAAGAAAAATTGGAAGGAGTTTAAGATGAGCGATTTCAATATTTCACAGGCCGTGAAAAATCTAGGTTCCTGGCAAGAAGAAACCTACAAATGGCTGCATCAACACCCCGAGCTTTCGATGGCTGAAAGCGAGACGCGTGATTTTATTTACCAGCAGCTGCAAGATTTTGGTTATGAAACCCAAAAAATCGGGGGCGGCATAGTCGGAGTACTACAAAACGGTACTGGTAAAACCACTCTTTTCCGCGCCGATATCGACGGACTGCCGGTAAAGGAAGAAACCGGGCTGAAATACGCCTCCACTATCACCCGGCGCGATCAGGACGGGAACGAAATGCCGGCGATGCACGCCTGCGGACACGACGTGCATATTACTGCTGGTCTGGGGGCAGCCCGGGTACTTTCCGAGAACCGGCAGGCGTGGACCGGCACCCATATCGCGCTTTTTCAACCTGGCGAAGAAACTGCCGAGGGCGCAAAGTCGATGGTAGAAGCAGGGCTAGTGGAGAAACTCCCGCGTCCCGACGTGGCTTTCGGCCAGCACGTCCTCACCGGCCCCATGCCTACCGGCTCAGTCGGCACCCATTCTGGTGCCATCCTCTCCACTGGCGCCTCCTTGAAAATCACGGTGCACGGCAAAGGCTCACACGGCTCTATGCCCCACATGGGGGTTGACCCGGTAGTACTCGCCTCAATGATCGTGCTGCGTTTGCAAACTATTGTGTCCCGCGAAATTGACCCTTTCAAGATGGCGGTAGTAACCGTGGGTTCGCTACAAGCCGGCTCCAAGTCGAATATCATTCCCGAACGAGCCACCTTGCTGGTCAACATTCGTGCCTACGATATGCAGGTGCGCGAACACCTCTTGGCAGCAATCAAACGGATGGTGAACGCCGAATGTGAAGCAGCCGGAACCCCCGCGCCTGCCCAGTTTGAGCTCTACGATTCCTATCCCCTGACCAATAACGATGCCAAAACCACTAAAACGGTGACTGACGCGTTTATTGCGCATTTCGGATCTGAGCGCGTAGGTGATTGCGGCGAGGTTCCAGCCTCGGAAGATTTCAGTACTATCCCGGATGCTTTCGGGATCCCCTATTGCTATTGGGGTTTAGGAGGATTTCGCGAGGACGATCCCAAATTCCCCAACCACAACCCCAAGTTCGCACCCATCATGCAACCCACGCTAGCCACCGGCACCGAAGCTGCGGTAGCTGCAATCCTGGCTTGGTTGGGGAGGTAGAAAAGGTTTTGGCCGCTAAAGACCGATTCTTCTGCGCCACACATTTTGATTGGCGTTTTCGCACTCTGTACCCCTTTAGAGGCTATTTCACTGCGAGTTTACAGGGGGCCGGTGCGGTTCCGCAAAACCCTCATTGCGGTTTACACCTGGGGGGGATAACAAATTCTCAACGATAACCAATCCGAAATTGTCGCTTGGCTACTCAAAAACATTGACGGATGCCTCCCTCCCCAAAAAGAGACAGAGGACGAAAAGCAGCTCACTAAATTTCTTCCACACTAGGGCGCTCGACCATTAAACCCCATCTGACTAGGAACCATGGCTATTAGCTCGCACAAGCGGCAACTAAAAACAAATACGATATGAAAGTGGAGCCGACTATCGGACTCGAACCGATGACCTGCTGTTTACAAGACAGCTGCTCTACCAACTGAGCTAAGTCGGCGGGTACGTACCCCACACAGAGGACGTGCCGGGTGCATAACGCATATAGTGCTCGTCTCCCATCTTTAAAAAAGGAAGACGCCCTTTAGTTTGTCACGGCTTTCGTAAATGAACAAAACTGCAGCTAGTAACGACCGGTTTTCACAGTTTTCTTGAACAGCTGAAAGATAGTTCTCACCCAGCTGCCGACTCAAAAGCTGGTCTTTCCCTTGTTAGGAGCGGTTCCCGCCTAGCTGGCAGTTCTCAGTTATTTACCGAGCAGCGCGCCCTCGTTAAAGCTTCCATCCTGGTTAATCGGGTTTTCAACCAACTTGCCATTGGAGGCAAACATCGGGGTGCCTACCTGCTGGGTTTGCTTACCAGCAGCATCCGCCCACTGTTTTTGCCACTTCTCCAGCAGCGCCGATTGTGGATCTGCCTTAAAGGAGCTAATGATTTCGTCTTTAACCCCAACCTTCTTGGCAACTTCTTTGATTTTTTCTAGTGACTTACCCGGATCAGCCAACAGCGTGGAGTTGCCCTGGTCTTTCCAACCAGCGTCCTCCCCCTTAGCGAACATCACCCCATATCCGGCATCGATCAACGCTTGATGGAACTCCAGCGTTTTCTCTGGCTGACCTGCAGCCACCTGCATAGAGGCATTACCGGCGATAATCGTCCACGGCAGTGCGTGAGTTGCCACTGGATGCAGCACCAGATTAGCTTTACCGTCCTTAGCAAAAGCCAGGATCTTATCCCCCAACTGATGCTCTAGATTCAGACAGGCCGGGCAGCCATAGGAAAACCACATCTCAATAGTGGGAACCCCAGAGGTAGCCTTATATACTCCTTTTTGTCCAATTAAGATGCCCTGCGCCGCATCGACGGCCTCCTGACCAGAAAGAGCAGCAACTTTTTCCGGGCGCTGACCGGAAATCACCGCGCCTGTATTTCCCTGCGCTTCTCCATTTCCGCTCTGCGCAACCAGGTATCCGGCGAGGGCGACCGCCGCTACCACCAGCACCGAAACTATCGCGATTATCGCGCGTTTACGGGTTTGTTTACGCCGCGCCTCCTCACGTCGCGCCTCTACCTGCTTCCAAACCTGTTCTTGCCGATTCTGGGCATATTTAGCTGAACTCTTAATTTTTCCGGTCTGAAATTTACCTTTTTGCTGTGCCATCACTTTTCCGCTGCTACTTTCCTGCGACTTTCCAGATTTCTTGCTTTAAGCATAGACGAGGGAGTGCCCAACTCCCAGCCTATCCGGGCTTTGAGCCATCCACTTTCAGATTCGGCTACCAGTAACCACCTGCAACCAGGTATTCGATTCCCATGCTGGCTACCAGCGCAACTAAAAACCAGAAAAAGCGGGCCCCAGCGCCACCTAATATGCGAACAATACTGGCGAATCCCACTCGAAAGGAACGGGAAAAGAAGGCCACGACCGTCCCCCAAATCGCGTATACCAGGTAGAAGATACCACGATAGACCTCGGGGGAATCCTGCAAGCGGGGAGGTAAAATTCGGGAGAGCAGCTCTGCTAAGGGCTGATACCCGAATTGTCCAAACGTGATAACCCCCGCTCCCACAATTACCGTAATGACCAGCACCCCCATCAGCGGTACCAACAACGGTTGGGCTTTTAGCGCCGCGTGCGGAGGATTAAGCATCCCCGAAGCCAACTGCGCATCCCTCAGGCGCGCCCTCCCCGCCCCAAAAACACCAGAGACCAGTACCAAAACCATCAATACTATCGCAACCGCGGAAGATCTTGAAGGAGATGTGGGATTAGCTTTTACCGCTAACGCCCCGGTAACTAGGGACAAAGATAGCATCACCAGCAAACAAGACATCCAGGCCACCGGCAGCTTATGCGGAATATAACGAGGAGTCCACTCTGGAGATGGCGCACCGCCAACCTCACTGCCTGCGCTATTAGCATAGCGATCCAGCAAGCCGGGTATACCTGGCGTTACCTGGTCATCCATCCTATAGGCTCCGGCATTTGACGCTTGCATCTCGCCCGCGCCGGCTTCAACAGCAAGACCTGGCGGATAGAGCCGAGTTTGGGATCTTAATTCCCCTGATACCGAGGAGAGGTCCTCAACTGAGCTGTTTTTGCCACCCGGCGGAAAACTGGGAGGAAGAGCATGAACTTCTTCGCCCTGTTGATTATCTCCCTGATTGGCATACCAGCTGGTACCAACAGAGCCTGCTTCCTCTGTACCCGCTGAGGGGGCAGAGCTCGAGACGGCAACAGCCGGCAAATAAATGTCCGGATCTTTTCCTTCGTTTACCGCTTCAAAAGCTGCAATCAGCTGCTCAGGCGAGGCACGCAGCTCCGGATCTACTTGAAACCCGGTATAAAAAATCCTTTGTAACGCTACGGAGACTCCCGACAAATCCGGTTGCCCCGCGCTAATCCGTCCTAGCACAACTTCTATCGGGCCAGAACCAAAAGGTGGCCGGCCGCTAAGACAATAAAGCAGGACACATAGCCACGACCACCAGTCATCACGCGGGCGCGCGTCCTCGCCGTGGATAAGTTGCGGAGAAATGTAGCCGGGAGTTCCTGTTACCAACCCTGTTGCAGTTAAACGTTCCGCCCCTGTGGTTTGGGAGATCCCAAAATCAATCAGAACCGGTCCCTGTTTGGCGATCATAATATTGGCAGGTTTGATATCCCTATGCAC
>CAMYAU010000099.1 GCA_947253735.1 uncultured Varibaculum sp.
ACGTCAACATCGGCTCCTCGAATCTTTGCGGCCATTGCCGCCATCGCTGCTTCCAGGGGAGTTAGCTGGGCAGAGGTCTCTTCTTCCTCAGCAGGAGGAAGCCCCGCCATTTTACGGACTTTTTTGGAATCAACTTTCAATGCTGGAAGCCGCGAAAATGCGGCTTCCACTTCGGCTTTTACTTCCAGATTATGCCGGGGATTAAGTAGCTCTTTTGCTACATCGGGAGCCGGTTTGATTACCGCAGTCACTAAAGACCCCCACTTAGGATCAGGAACTCCTACCACAACTACTTGCTCTACCTGCGGTAAATCTTTAATTACCCGTTCTACCAGGGAGGATTGGATATGCACCCCTGCAGTTGCTATCACATCGCGGGCTTTTCCATCTACTATCAGACGCGGCCCGCTCATATGACCAGCATCCTTACTACGCAGCCAGCGTTTACGTCCGCGAGAGATAAACTCCACCCTTCCGGGTTTACCTAGATAACCAGCCATCATACAGATTCCCGAGAGCCAGATAAGCCCTCCGATAGTGGCCACGTGAACACCAGCGACAGGTTTTCCTTCCAACACGCACAGGCCGCACGATTCAGGGATCCCATATCCGTGCAGGAACTCTATTCCCGCTTCCTTAGCAGCCCGCCCTAACTGATCATAAGCGGTTAGACCGGTTACGATCAGGGATGATACTTCCTGTAAAACTGTTCGCTGCGCGGGGGGAATTTCTATTAGCTGCGCCAGTTGTTCCTTAGTAATCTGCATATAAATAGGAGCTTGATCTTTTTCGCTGCGGTCTTTTGCTCTTTCCACTGCGCGCAGAATCTCGAGGGCATTTGCAGGCTTAGTTTTGGCTGCAATTATTGGTGGAATATTGACCGCAATCGCCCGCGCCAATGTCATAATCCCATCAATCTCGGTGACCGAACTGGTAAGGATCCAACGTCCCGGACGTCCCACTGCGGCGTTGACTGCTTCCGCCATGGTTTTCAGGCTAAGCAGCGAATAGCAAACAATTGCACCACCTGTCGGAGCCGGCAGGGCCAAGGCGGCTGATTCCGGGATCTCTTGGCGTCGGGTTTCGTAGTCGCGCAGGCCCATGGGGAAATCGTCACTTTTGGGGAAGGGAAAAATTACCTGTTTTTTCTTCAGACGGGAACGGCGAAGATTGGGGGGCAAATCTTCCAAATCTCCCATTTGCTTAGCTAGCGCAGAAAGCAATGTGGATACATCTGCCGAGGAATCAGCTATCGGCAAATAATAAAAAGGAGAAAAAATTTCCATCGCGACTTCCTGAAAGTTAAGTAATATCGAATGCTATTCTAACTTGTCATTAGCCTTGAGTTCTTAAAACTTCGTAACCCATACGTCAACTAAACCTGCAGGATGCAGTAAAACATGACCTGTAGCACACAGAAAAGATTAGGCTTCTTCCATCTTTTTGTTATACTAGAACAAGGCCGGTAGCTCCGGCTGTTTTAGGGGAACGTGTGTCAAGATAACCCCTAAACGATAACCTAGAGTCGGTTCCGCAAAAGCGCAGGAGGGAGCGCGCGGGGCCGACTCTAGGCATTTAAAATCCAGCGAATTTTCACCGCTGGCATCCTTTACCTTCCGCTTCGAATCAGCTCCACCATGACCGTCGGTATTGTCACCTAAACAGATCGCGAACTTCGCCTTGCAGCTAACCTTTGCTCTCCGTTACCCCAGCAGATTCTCTGCTACTTGTGTCAATACCTGGGAAGCACCACTACAGACCCGCACGTCCGCTAAAGAATCAGCGGCTGTCGGTCCGCGGTTAATTACTGCCACTTTGGCACCGGTTCCCCAGGCTTCCCGCAACACCCATAACCCGGTCATCACCGCTAGGGAGGTTCCTACTGCCAGCACCACATCGGCTTCTCGCGCCGCGGCAAATGAACGATCCATTGCTTCACCAGGCAGAGACTCCCCAAAAAACACAATTCCAGGTTTAATGATTCCGCCACAATGCGGACAAGATAGCAAGTTGAACTGGCAGGCACGCGCCGCCCGCTCATCGGCTGCCGCCAAAACTGCCACATTCTTGGGATCGGGGTCGTCTTTTACGTCCGGATTAAGTTTACGCAGCTCTTGGTCAATAGTTTGCCGCGAAAACACTGCTCCGCAACCAAGGCATTGAACTTCCTCAAAAGTTCCATGTAACAGCTGTACATTCTTACAACCAGATTTGCGATCTAACCCGTCTACATTTTGGGTCGCGATGCAGTTAATCAGCCCCGCATCCTCTAGCCTTGCTAAAGCATAGTGCCCTGGGGTTGGCTGGAGTTGTGCCACGGTTTTCCAGGTTTCTTGATTGCGGCGCCAAACCCATTTCCGCCAATAAAGCTCGCCTAGGAACTGATCCATATCGACAGTGGGCATTCCAGAAGAGCCGGTACCGCGATAATCCGGAATCCCCGCATCGGTAGACATTCCCGCTCCCGCGACCACAATTGTTTTCTTACCCGCCATTAAATCCGCTATGGCTTGGGCTCCTGCTTTTTCTTCCTCAATGAACTCGCTCACGTTTTGCCTCCCGTCCTCAGATTACTCTGTTTAGAGGGAGATTACCGCGGATGCCACCTGCCTTAACGAGTAACGAGTATTTTAATAAGCCCCAGAACTTTGCTGGTTAACCCGGAAAGTTTCAACTATTGTCAATAGGAGTCACCTATTTATCTGCTAACCCCGCTACAATTGGGGAAGGCAATATTATCGATGCCGTCTGCAAGAAAGGAAGGGCATCTCTGTGAGACCGACACACATTCTGATTCTGCTCCTGGTGTTAATCATTATTTTTGGGGCTTCCAAACTGCCCGACATTGCCCGTAACATCGGCAAATCTGCAAAGGTTTTGAAGTCTGAGCTTTCTGATCTCAGCGAAGATGACAATACTAAGCAGGTAACGGCAGGAACTCAGAACCCCCAAATTTCAGCTCCCCCTTCTTCTCCGGCACCGACCCAGGGTAACGCACAGACTTCAGCTCCGGAAGTAGCTAGCGGGCAGTCCGATACCGCGGATCCGCCCGAAAACAAATAACTACCGCCCCCATGCCGGGACAAAAAAAGAAAAACCCGCAAGCCCGCATGCGGGTAACTGAACACCTGTTAGAACTGCGTAAACGCCTACTACTCGCACTAGCCGGTATATTCGTAGCGGCGATTGGCGGCTGGTTCTTGGTTACCCCTACCCTAAATTGGATGCAAAAACCACTGCAGACAGTCAGCCATCAGGCTCCGCAGCTGAACTTTCAGACGATTGGCGCCGCTTTCGATATGAGGATTCAGGTTTCTCTTTGGCTGGGAGTGTTGATCTCCGCGCCTTGGTGGATTTTCCAGATTGGAGCCTTTATTGCTCCCGGACTTAAACGAAAAGAAAAAATTTATATCACCATTTTTGGTTTAACTGGGATTTTACTTTTCAGTGGCGGCGCCCTCTCCGGTATCTGGGTAATCCCCAAAGCGGTCTCGATTCTCAATTCTTTCACCCCGGACGGCGCGGTTATGCTGCTGCGAGCCGACTCCTATATCACCTTCTTTATGCGCATGGTCTTGGCGTTTGGGTTATCCTGTCTGGCCCCTGAAATTTTGGTGGCGCTCAACTTTGCGGGAATCATGAAAGCCAAAACCATGTTAAAGGGCTGGCGCTGGGCAGTGGTGCTAGCCGCTGTTTTTTCGGCAGTCGCAAATCCTCTCCCTACTGCCTGGCCGATGATCGTCCAGATGCTGGCGTTGATTGGCCTCTATCTTTTGGCGGTAGGAGTCTCAGCTATCAATGACTGGATCAGGGCCGGAGGTAGCCTGCGCGGTCGTTGCAGTAGGATTTTGCGAAAGCGGAAAGATCTCGAGTACCCTTCCGCTTCTAAGCAATAAAGAACATCCGATAGCCGCGCCTGTTTTCTCCGTCTACGCCCTAGGAAAACAAAGCGTTAGCAAAGCCCATCTTCCCTGGTATCGTTAAGATTTGAGACGGAAATAGTAACGCCAAAACGGGGCGCAAGAAAACGAAAGGGGAATCTAGTGACCGGTCACAATAAGAAAGACGACCCAGAAAAAATGGCGCAGATGCATCGCTGGTTAGCCGAGGTACGCGCCCAACTGCAGCTCCGGGAAGATCCATTACAGGATGTGGAATCAGAACTACTCTCACTGATCGGAACGGTAGCTCATGGTCCCTCCCGTCCAGGCGCGCCTTTAACAGCCTTCCTTACCGGATACTTGGCCGGTAAAGGCGCCGACACCAAAGAAATTATTGGGCAGCTGCAAAAATTGGCGAAAGACTGGCAAGACTAGCTATCTAACATCACACACCAGGAGTAGGGCCGGGAGGGGTAATGCGCGCCAAATCTGGAGGTGGCGAGCCTTCGCCGCAGCTACTCGACCACTGGGGACGAGTAGCTGAAGACCTCCGTCTATCGGTTACTGACCGCTGTAACTTGCGCTGCAGTTACTGCCTACCCGAGGATGCCAGCACCTGGATTCCCCGTAAGGATTTACTGACTCCTACCGAACTTGGGCGCCTTACCCAGGTGGCGCTGTCTATAGGGATTCATAAAGTCCGTTTAACCGGAGGCGAACCCCTGTTACGTCCCGATTTAGAGGAAATTATCCGCCAGATTCGAAAGGCATTTACCGAGGCTAACCTGCCGGCTGATATCGCGCTGACTACCAACGCTATCGGTCTAGCTCCCCGGATGGATTCACTGATAGATGCAGGTTTAGGACGCATCAATATTTCTTTAGACACCTTGGATCACGACCGCTATCACGCGCTCGCAAAACGTAATCGTTTTTCCGAGGTGGCAGCGGCTTTAGAAAAACTACCAGGTAGCGGCTTAGAACCCATAAAACTTAACTCGGTGATCTTAGATCAACAGTCCTTAGAGGAAATACCAGATCTAGTTCGCTTTGCACTGCGGCGTGGATTCCAATGGCGGGCTATCGAGTTCATGCCGATCGGCCCCTTAGGGGATTCAGCTGCTGTGCGCCCCCACGCCCGCGACATTCTCGCGCGGCTACAGGAAAGTTTTTCGCTCACCCCAATTGAAACTGACCCGGCGGCTCCGGCGCGGCGCTGGAACGTAGCGGCCGGCAGCGACCATCCTGCCGGGATTATCGGGGTGATTGCCTCCGAGTCTTCTCCTTTCTGCGCCACCTGTGACCGCACGCGTCTATCTGCTGACGGCAAAGTGTACTCTTGCCTCTTTTCTTTGGCTTTTGTAGATTTACTTGCTCCTTTACGCCGGGGTGCTTCCAATGATGAAATTGCTCAACTTTGGCTCGATGCCCAGGCAGCTAAACCCGCGGGTCACACTGAAATAGCAGCGGGACGCAGAACCTATTCCCTTTCTCAGATCGGAGGCTAAAGCGTGGTTACCGTACGTTTTTTCGCCGG
>CAMYAU010000100.1 GCA_947253735.1 uncultured Varibaculum sp.
CTTCCCATTTAAGGGAAGAAGCCACCATGTCATCAATCAATCGATGTTCATAGTGGAGGCCGGCTTCCTCGTATTGTGCCTTAAACTCGGCGTCATAGATGTCGGCAAAAATATCTTTGAACTGCCCATCATAGGCTTTCAAAATAGTGTTCTTGGTGGACAGATAAACCGGGTATCCGCGCAACAGACCGTAGCGGAAGCAAGCGCGGGCAAAATCTTTAATGGAATCGTTGAAGTTGTACATTCCCATGGCCACTCCCCCACCTTCGGGATATTCAACCACAGTATGTTCAATAGGCTGGGAGCCATCTTTGGGATGGAAAGTAATAGTAAGGCTGCCGGCACCGGGAACCTTGAAATCAGTAGCCTTGTATTGGTCACCGAAGGCGTGGCGGGCAACTACGATCGGTTTAGTCCAGCCACCGATTAACCGGGGAACATTGCGCATAATGATGGGTTCGCGGAAAATCACCCCGCCCAGGATATTGCGGATAGTGCCATTGGGAGATTTCCACATTTTCTTTAGCCCGAACTCTTCCACCCGCGCCTCATCGGGGGTAATGGTCGCACATTTAACCCCTACCCCGTGTTCCTTGATCGCGTTAGCAGCATCAATAGTTACCTGATCACCGGTGGCATCCCGATTTTCAACACTGAGGTCGTAGTAACGAAGATCCACGTCCAGGTAGGGAAGGATGAGTTCGTTACGGATTTTTTGCCAAATAATGCGGGTCATTTCATCGCCATCTAGTTCGACGATCGGGCCGGCTACTTTGATCTTTGCCATGAATAACTCCAAAGCTATTAGTTTTAAGTCCTTGGCCTTAACTTTACTCGACATCGAGATAAATTCGCAATGGCCAGCACTGTGAACTGGCAGGCGATTTCGCGGCTCACAGCCGCAGGCGTTCCACCCCTGCTACCACCGCGCAGCGATGAACGCTTCACCCAAAGCAGCTTCTTACCTTAAATTGGTTATATGCGGGTTCAGATTGGCAAAACTCCTGCGGCCAGGCCGGCGCCCCTGATTTGGCTCGAGGCCGGGCTGGGCGGGTCTATGCGCAGCTGGAACCTGACCTTCCCCATTCTTTGTCGCGCTTTTTACTGCGCCCGCTCCACTCGCTCCCCCATTTTGTACCCCGAAGAGGACGCGGAAGTCACTTGGCAAAGCCTAGTAACCGAGATGCGAGAGGGCGGGGAAGAAACTGCTCGCCACTTGGGGGCTACCTTCGACAGCCCCCTGCCGGTAGTGATGGTAGGACACTCCTATGGGGCGATGCTGGTGCGAGTTTGGGCGGCGCAGCTACTTAAAGCCCGCGCTCCCTCCCGGGTAAAACCAGTAGGAATCGTACAAATAGATCCCTCTTTTGAAGGAAATAGCGAGGGCGCCAGCCCCCTCTATCAGGAAATTGAACAAAAGATCCTCACTTGGATTTACCGCGGCGCCGCCCGCGAGCAGCCTTCTTTTTATATGGCTTGGAAAGATTTACAAGAGATTGATTTGCTGGATCGCCAACTTCCCCAACTGGTGATTTCTGCTGCTCACCGCCGCAATAGCAAAACCTGGCAGGGACTGACTTTCTTTGCTCGCGCGATTGATGCCCGCCTGGTGCGCGCGGACTCTTCCCGCCACCTGCTACAAGTTTTTGACCCGGTGACCGTCGCCAGCCAGATTCTAGAGTTCACTACTCGCGTCCACGAGCAACTAGCTAATAAGGATTTTTAAGCATTAAAGACATTTTGCAATAACCCGAGGAAAACCTATACCCCGGAAATAACTTAGGCGTTCCTAAGAGTATGCTTTAATGCCCTAAGCCCCCTCTGAGCACTTGCTATAAGCAGCTACCTTCGATTAAATTAGCCCTGTTCTAATTGTCGAAAATTCAGATAGAGAACACCGATATTCGCCCTCAAAAAGAAATGTTGGTGTTGAAGTTAGGAAGTCCCTGTGAAAGTTTCGCTAAAGCAAACTCTGTCCCTGATGCTGGCGCTGGCCTTGATACTTCCAGGGGCAATACTCCTCTCCCCCCCCCCTGGAAGCTGGTGCGGCTGAAACCAGCAAATACACAGACAAACTGAAGGCGGAACCGGTAAAGCTGCCGGAAGGTAAAACCGCCGAGGAGTTCATCAAGAACCCAAAGCAACCCGATATCTACACGCTTCGTAGCGACTTTAAGGTTGAAAGAAACGGGAAATACGACATCAACTACCAACCCTATGTGGCGACCGTAGGAGCAGCGGCTACTCGAGAAGAACAAGGCAAGGTAAACAAGAAGATTAAGTTTCCGACCTTCCCGGGGTACGGAAAGCCTCAGGATAATGGCACTCCCCTAGACGATTTTCTTATCAACTATAAAAAAGTTGTGGACGCCGCTGAAAAGGGTGAGAGAAACGGAAATGCGGAATACGGATTCACTCACCGAAATTCCCAAGACTTTAAGTATGACGCGGAAAAGAAAACCATTAACGTCAGACACGTTTTCCAAGACATCAGTGATTTTGACAAATACGGCAATAAACCTGGGGAAGGAGAAAAGACTACTACCGAAACAGGTAGCGTAGGATCGAAGCTGAAAATTCAACCTTTGCCAGCTAACAAAATAAAAGGTTTCGTTCCAGAAACCGATATTGAGGTGCAAGTTCCACTAAATACGGCGGATTTTACCGTGGAATACCGTTACAACCGTAACCACTATGACGTCACCTTTGATACCGACGGGGGTACGGAAGTTCCTACCCGCACTCTTTACTACCAGCAAGTAATCCCCACCCTGGATGCCAAAGATATCCCCACTAAAGTGGGAGCTACCTTCCAAGGCTGGAAACCTTCGATAGACCTAAAAGATAAATCGGGCACGACCTTTAAGGCCGGTGAAGTTATTAAAGACAGCAGCAGTGGCAATGCGATTAAAGATCTAAAAGCGCAGCTGGTTATGCCGGCTGAAAACGTCAAGTTCACTGCGGTGTGGAAAGATAACGAGAAGGCAGACTATGCAATTCAATTTTGGACAGAAAAAGCCGACTACCCTAAGGGAGCTTCTCTTTTAGAAAAATACGACTTCGTGGGTACCCATGTCTACAGAAACAAGCTCACAGGCACGCGTCATGATCTCGACAATGAGCACATCAAAGGGCTGGAATTTCCGGATCTGGATCAGGATCGGTTAAATAAAATCTGGAACGGCGCCAGATTTGACCGTGGACGGTATCTTTTCCTTAATAAATTCTATAAATACAACAAGGATTTAACTCATAAAGAAAACGCTGACCCTAACGATTCCACCAAAGTAAAGACGGTTTCTTCCAACGGAAAGACTGTCTATAACATCTATTACGACCGTCAGGAATATGAACTGTACTTTACTAAATCCAATGCCCGAGAAAGACAAGATTCCACCTTTTATCCCCAAATTTGGCGATATAGCAAAGAGCTAGACCATAGCAAACAGTTAGGAGGTCCGGGAGACCCCTACCACTTTAGGGCTCGGTTTAATCAGTTGATGACAGAGTGGCCAGATGATGCCCAAGAAACCAAAGGTTTTTCGGAAGGTAAGCAAAGTTATGGGTGGGGACCTAACTTCGCCGATCCACACTGGATTTTCCGCGACACCCCTCCCTACCGTCTCTCGGCTGATGACTTCCTAGATATGGAGAATTATGATCGGTGGGGCGGCTACACCCGCACCATAGACCTGGGAGAGGGCAAAACATTGCAAGCTAACTCCTTCACCACTCTGTCCTTTGGTATTACGGAAGACAAAAACGCGATACCGCACCACATGGACTTTTGGATGGATGGGTTTGAGCCGGGCGAGACCATCATTGACTACAACCTGTATAGGACCAAGGCGGATACAGATGACAAGGGCTATGGTCATAAGTATCCGGTCGTCCAAGGGTTTACCAAAAAGCATGACAGGGAAAAGTCAGTACAGCTTACTGAGGATGAGATTGATGACAAGAACGATGAGCGGGCAGACATAACCCCATTTCCGGATAAAAAAGTAACTGACGCCTACGGACTCACACATCCCCTGGGTCAAATGAGTTTCCTGAAAACCTTCTATGATCGTGCCGACGACTACGGAGATCCGCTTGAAGGCGATGGATTTGAGAAAAACGGATATATTAAATTCGAATACAGCCGCAATAAATATAAGCTGCGCTTAAATTACGATCCCGCTAACTTCAAGGCGGACAATGAATATACCCAAAATGAACAAACAGATGTTTTCTACCAAAAACCCTTAAAGGATCTAGATCTAGATAAACCGCAGACCTTGAGGGATCTGGAGCTGACCGATCTGTTAAAACAAGATGCCGAGGGGAATGATCGGATTAAAAGACCTGACGGTCTGGGAGACCAGATGGTTTTCAAAGGCTGGGCGCTAGACCCGGCGGGGCAGAAACTGGTTTGGGAAAACAAAAAGGAAACTATGCCCGCCCACAACCTGGTTCTCTACGCCAAGTGGGGGGAGCCAGACTATAAGTGGAAGGTAACCTTTGACCCCAATGGGGGTAAGTTAGATTCCATTGAGGAGAAGAATGTTACCACTGCCCCTAAGACCATTAGGGAAGGCGATATTGACGACCAAAAAGAAGTCACCTACGCGAAAAAGGGGAAAAACGAAGGGGACAAGCAAGTCTTTACTGTTGTGCAGCGGCAAAAACTGGTACAACCAAATAATCCAACCCGGAAAGGTTACAGCTTCATGGGTTGGGAGGTACTGCGTTTCCAGAAAGATGCCAATACCGGTGAATATACCAAGGAACTGGACAAATCTTATCGGGACACCTATGGAGTTCCAGAGCTTTATTCCTTTGGTAACGATGTAGTTGCACCCATTTACCTAAAAGCCATTTGGGTAAAAAATGATATGCAGGATGTGCGGGTTTTCCACCATTTCCTGGATAATAATCTGGCAATTGATAAGACCGTAACGGATAATCCGGCTGAGGAAGCTATCAAAAACCAGCGTGCCGGTAAATACGTGGCCGCCATTGGTGCTAAGCAAGATGCCAATTGGATTTTAGCTTCCGATGCAGATTTGCAGAGCACCAAGGACGAAAAAACTAAGAAACTCTACACTGATTATCAACAGTTGGCCAAAGATCTGGGTAACCGGGCAACGCAAGGTAACCCCTATTTCCAAACACTCCTGGTAGAACCGAAACAGATTTTACAGGGTGGCAAATTAGTTGATAATCCCAACTTCCAGCACAATGAATTCCACTTCTTCTATCGTCCCTTTAGAAGCCGCCACTACAAGGTGAACTATGTAGACGAAAGAGCTAAGGCAGAGTTGGATAAAGCCACTACCGATGTGAAAAAGAAAGAGATTATAGAAAAATACCGCATCTTGGATCAAGAAGAAGTCACCAGTGGGGCTAGGCATTACGATG
>CAMYAU010000101.1 GCA_947253735.1 uncultured Varibaculum sp.
GAACTACCTTCACCACTTTTCAAACCCCCCCACCCCACCAAAATCCGAAGAGCCCTTCCACTGGCAGCTGGTTGCGGACCAGCAATAGGTTGTCGGTGTCCGCAGGAAGGGTATAATCCCAAGTTGCCTCCGCCGGTTTATCCGTCCCGCAGGCTACTTTGGTTAACTGTCCTTTCCGATCGGAAGGGCTCTCATCGTTGTCCGGAGTAATCCACACTTCGATAGTCGTTGGTTTTACCGTCTGGCAGTAGAAATCAATTTTAAATTTATTCCCGGCTTTCCAGTTGCCATTATGGTTGAGATACAGGCTGTAGTTCTCGATTGTATCTTTGTTGAAGTTCGCGAAAGTCGCATCAATGTTAAATGTCGAAATTCCCTTTTTCTCGGCGAATGCTTTGCCTTTGTCCTTCCACTTTTTCTCCAGGGCTCCCGCATCGTCCACCTTCACCTCTTTGTTTTCTTGCTTTGGTAGCAGCACATTCTCGGTGGTGGATATGAGCCCCACTTTCTGTTCGGGGGCTTTACTTTCCTGGGCAGCCTTCTTTTCCCCGCAGCTGTCGCCGCCGCAACTCCCGCCCCCGCCGCAGGCGGACAAAGTAATAGTTAGTGCGAATGCTCCCGCTAGGGCAAATAGTTTTCTCATGGTGGTTCCCTCCCGTTATTCAAACCGGTGGAGCTCCCTCGCCCCACTTACCTCAACCCTAGGAAGGTAGCTAACGTAAGTAATCACCCAAAAGTACGGTTTTTGGCCCGGTATTTAACGGGAACGGGGCAGACACGCGCGTAGCGTAAAACTGGGGGTGGTGAGAATCGTCAAGGAGCCTCCTGCAGATTCCAAACGAGCTTCCAAACCGCTTAGACCGGTACCGTAAGCCGGGGTAGTGGTGACTGCCCCTGGATTGGACACTTCCAGCCAGTAGCTATGGGCGTCCTCCCACATACTCGCCGTCATTTCGGTGGAGGTGGTGTGGATCAGTACGTTGGTAATCCCCTCCCGCAGTACCTGCACAAACAGGAGGGCGCGGTCTTCTTCGGTAGGTAACTCCCCAGAAATATGCAAATCTAGCTGCGCGGCGGATGCCAAGTCCTGCAAAGTAGCCAGCCAAACCGTTGCGGGAATTATCGCCCGGTCATGGCTTAAATCAGTAGGTAGTTTTGCTAGCAGTGCCCGTAGTTGCGCCAGCCGCTGATCGTCTGAAACCCCGTCCTCTAAGAAACGGTGTACGAAAGAGATCCGTTGGGAAATAGTGTCGTGAATGGAGGAACGAGTTCTTAACACCAGGCGCTTAGTGAGGGCTTCATCGAGGCGAGCGGTTTCGTGGGCAAGTTGCTTTTGGCGCTCCTGGAAACCGTCAATCTCATCTGAAAGTTCCTGGCTCAGCGACATATGTTTACTAACGTCCAGGGCAATCAGTTGTGTTAAAACGTGGCCTTTTTCAGCCAATTGGGTGCGATTAAGCATCCAGGTTTTCCCCTGAGTATCGTTTATCCGAAAGTTAGCGGTGGTATTTTCGTCTATTACACTCTGACCAGAGCCTTCATTAGGAATCTTGGCAGGAACTATTTTGTCAGTTGCCAGCTGACGGAGTTGAGCTGCCAAAGTATCGTATTTAGTCAGAGAAGTCAGGTCTAAACTGTCAAGCAGTCCTTCCATGTTGGAATTGACGAGTTTATTGTGTCCCCGGGAATCAGAAAACAGAACCCCATGTTCAGGACGGTCTAAAGCTTCTTTGATGCTAAAAGGACTCAAGTCGTGTTGCAGTAGCTGCCATTCTCGCCATACCTGTATACCCAGCCAAGTTGTAGAAAAGGTTCCGGCAGCAAGTAGCACCCACTTTTCTCCCCAGTTGAGGAGGGGAGGTAGGAGTGCGGTTAAGAAAACCAGTAAAGGAGCCACTGCCAATCGGTAGGTGGTTTTGAGTAACGCCAATCCTAAAATTAGGCAAATAAGCACAAACCAGCCAAAATAATGATCGTAGAGGACGAAAATTCCGGCTTGCGAGTTGATAATCGCAACTGCAAATCCCCAGGTATAAAAGGAAAACAGTACCGCCACACTCAAGAGGAATCCAGTGGCTAAGGGGCGGCGATGGATGAACCATTGGCTCATTGTTAATATGCACGCTGCAAGGGAACCGATAATCATTAGGGCGGTTCCGGCAGCTAACAGAGCCGGTGAAAGGCTATAAAATAAGGCACTCACTGACTCTGCTCCCCACTACTGTCTGTGGGGACTCCGGCAGTTTCCGAGAATTCCTTAGTTTCCACGCTGGGTACCGCAAAGCCATTCGCATCCTCATCAGGGATTTTGAGTAGCATCTGCAGATTAACTCCCCCGTCTTCTATGATTAGCTTAATTTTTGCCCTCGACCAATCCAGAAGCGGCTGTAAAAGACCGATTTGACCGACGGGAATATCGAAAATCCAGTTCATTTTTGCCGGTTGCCTGCCCGAGCTGACCTCCAGATTTATGAACACCGCTAAATCCGGCAGACTCACCACGCACCCCAGGCCACGATGTAGGGTCTCCAAGCACCATAGCGCTTCCTCTAAATGGATAGTTCCGCTGGTCGGACCATGGAGACCAGCTAGAGTGTTGCTATAAGAAAAATCTGTACAGGACTGGCTTAATAAAGTGGTTAAGACGTTGACTGAAACCTCGCCATTCTCAAAATAGGATAAAGTTAGCAGGCCAGAGCGTTTAGCGTACCCGAGATCCATTTTTATGCTACGCAGAAGTTCTGCGAGCTGATTTCTTGGTAACTGGCTGTCCAGCAGTGCGCTATTGGCCTGCACCCGTTTAAGGGCATTATCCATCAGCACATCGAGACGGTCGTAAAGTAACGGTGCCTGGGAAGGTTGCTTCAACTGCTTTAAGGCTTCATATTCGGAGGAAAGTACCTTAGTTTGGTGCGCTTCTCGCTCCCTGAGGGCCGTTAAGGTTTTCTCTAACTCTTGCACAGCGCTAATATCGGTTTCCCAGATTACGTGTCCGGCGTTAATCGGCTGCGCTTGGCAGTAGAGAGTGCGGGGGAAAGCTGAGGAAGTATCAGTGAGCAAGACCGGGATATTAGTCTCCCGCAATCGGCGTTTAACCGATTCATCCAGGTAGAGGGGGGTAGAGGTGACATATCGGGGTTTCCAGTTGCGGTCAACGATCTCCATGGGGAGGGTAGATTTCTTGAAGAAACGGGTATAGCCCCGGTTTTGGGGGATTAGCCCAATAAAGAACAATAGTTCCCAGGCTAATAAGAAAAAGATGCAGTAGATTTGCACATTCTCGGTAGCTCTAACCAGGGGAACCCGGAAGGTGTAGGCCAAGGAGTAGGTCACCGCAAAAGCGAAAAGTACCCCTAAGGCTGCTAAGAGACGGGTGCGGTTACCTTTGAAACTCCACAATGCCACATAAAGTATGGAGACGAATAGTATAAGCACGGAAAGGTAGTAAAAGTAGTATCCCGGACCGTACTCATAGTCCACCCTCGATTCCCCCCACCCAAAGCGCAGCAGCAGGTGGTGAAAATCGTTGGTAAATACCATCAGCATCAGTACAGTTCCCAGTGCCACGATAAAAGTGCGTAGGCTGCGATAAGTGGGAGGCAAGCGGCGCGAAGAATGTGCTATTACCAGAAATAGGATGGTCAAGGTCGAATAAATCGGAACATAGTAGTAATACCAGGCGTAACGTTCATAAACTCCTGGCAGAGAGTGCTTGATAATGCGCGCCAATATCCACAGGCTCAATATCTCCGCCTGGAGTAGCACCGCTCGACGCACATAGGGGGAGATAGTGGTCCAAAAACGCCAACCAGCCCAAAAACTCAGCAGGCACAGCAGGGCAATAAAGGCGCCGATTTGGTAGGCCTCGTTGGTGTTTTTCCACTCCCAAGAGGCGCCAAAAGTATCGTTCGATAGGCTTTGTTCCCAGGTGAACTGCTTAAACTGCCCTAAGTTGTCAATAGGGGTGGCGTTGATAGCTTTTTGAAAAGACGGCGACAAAGAGGGATAGGACGCAGGATCCAGGAGATTAGTAGGCGGAGGTAGCAAGCGGAAATCGGTGCTGGGATGGGCGGGGTGACGCGACCATAGTCCTTCCATGAAGGTCACTGTAGGGAACTTGGCGTAGTGTAGCTTCCTAGAAGGGGAACTGGCGACACTGCGATTATCCGTGGTCAGACAGAAGTAGCCATGAGCAAGTGCCCTCTTCAATTCTTCAGGGGATGACCCGGTTTCCAGTCGTCCCCGTGAATGGAGTTTCTGCAGTAGCCTCGAGGCCTGCTGGGAGGAAAAAGTTTGCCCCCCCCTCGCTGCCGGGGGTAGTAGTTAGTGCCAAGGCACTCAGCAGTTCCAGGCGTGCTACTCCTTGATCTAAATAAACTTTTTCTTTCCCCTGGAGTAGTTCTCTAAGATTATTAACCGAGGCAACCTGGGGATTCTTGGAGGCTAGTACCACCGATTTTGGGTAGAGGGGCAGAAAAGAGGCATTCGGCTCGGCAACTTTAGCGACGTTTGCAGTGGTTTCGGTGGTGATTATAAAGTTTGCCCCGGAGCGAAGTTGCCGCAAAAGCGACCATTCACTGTGGGATTCCACCGCTAAACCCTGGGACTGGAAAAACTGGGTCAGCCGCGGATCAAAATCGTTAGGAACCGCTAGGGCGTTTCTGGCTTGGAAAGAAACTGTACGTAAGGGAACAAAAATCAAGGTAAGTACGGCTACTCCCAAGAGTAGCGCAAATACTAAATGAGAAAGCCAGTCCTGGATCCCGGTTGACCGCACGGACTCTACGGTAGGGGAACTGGGGAAGCGGTTAGGGGGAAGCTTCGAGGTAGTTGTGTTAGCCATAGGCACCCTGATTTTAGGCGGGGAAATTTGGGTCGGAGCGGTTTTCTTGGATTGCCACGTAGCCGTTAGAAACTGCCCACAAAGCTAGGCGTGCCACCGAGGAAAAACCACTTTTGGCTAGCAGTTGCGAGATATAAGACTTAATCGTATTTTCGCTTAAAAACATTTTCTTTGCGATTTCTTTACGGGGATACCCAGCGCACACCAGTCGCAACACCTGCATCTCGCGGTCATTAAACTGGTTAGCCCCAAAACTAGGCCGCGCGGGGGTGTCGGGGAAACTGTTTTCCCCTTTTATGGTGGAGCGCAGTAGAGCCAGTAAAGCGGAAGTAGAGATATTTTTGTAGGTAAAAGCATCGACCCCGGCGGCGCGAGCCTCCTCAACGAATGAGGCATCGGGCATCGCCGTAAACACCACTACTTTCACGCTGGGGTGTATGGCTTTGAACCTGGCAGATTCTTTCAAACCCGAAGAGTTCTCGGTAACTACGTCCATTAGCACCAGGTCTGCCGGATGTAAGCGTTGAGA